>NZ_BAEU01000094.1:0-14596 GCF_000246875.1 Halomonas sp. KM-1 | reverse complement strand
CACCTCCTGAGGCTTGAGCTGCTCGCCGGGCTTCGAGGGCTCGTAGAGCTTGCCGCGGCGCTCCTCGCGCCAACCGTCGATCTTTTGCCACCACTCGGCCAGCGCCTCGGGATGAGCGATCTCCTTGCCCTGCACCAGACTGATCATCTCGTCGATGACGCTGGCCGCCGGCCCCACGATGGGCACGTCGGCGCGCACCGTCTTGGAGACGGAGCTGGGATCGATGTCGACATGGATGATCTTGGCCGTGGGACAGAACTTGGAGGTGTTGTTGGTCACGCGGTCGTCGAAGCGCGCACCGATGGCGATGATCAGGTCGGCATGGTGCATGGCCATGTTCGACTCGTAGGAGCCATGCATGCCCAGCCAGCCCAGACACTGCCTGTCGCTCTGCGGATAGGCACCGATACCCATCAGCGTGGTGGTGATGGGGTAGCCGAGCCGCTTGACCAGATCGGTGAGCCCTTCGCAGGCACGTCCGGTGATGACCCCGCCGCCGGTATAGAAGACCGGCCGCTTGGCCTTGAGCATCATCTCCACGGCTTTCTTGATCTGGCCAGTATGGCCCCGCGCCACCGGGTTGTAGGAGCGCAGCTTGACCTTCTTCGGATAGACGTACTCGTAGCGCTCGGTGGGAGCGGTCATGTCCTTGGGAATGTCCACCACCACCGGGCCGGGTCGACCCGTCGCGGCCAGATAGAAGGCCTTCTTCAGCACTTCGGGAATCTCGGTCGGATGCTTGATCGAGAAGCTGTGCTTCACGATCGGGCGCGTCACGCCGATGATGTCGGTTTCCTGGAAGGCGTCGTCGCCGATCAGGTGGCTCATCACCTGCCCGCACAGCACCACCATGGGTATCGAGTCCATGTAGGCGGTGGCGATGCCGGTGACGGCGTTGGTGGCACCGGGGCCGGAGGTGACCAGTACCACGCCTGGCTTGCCGGAGGCCCGGGCATAGCCATCGGCGGCATGGGTGGCCGCCTGTTCATGGCGCACCAGGATGTGCTTGACCTTATCCTGACGGAACAGTGCATCGTAGATATGCAGTGCCGCGCCGCCGGGATAGCCATAGATGTATTCGACGCCTTCATCCTGCAGGAATCGGGCGATCATATCCGCGCCGGAAAGCAATTCCACTTGTGTATCTCCCCTGGAGGTCTCGAGTGCGATCCGCGCCCTTGATGGGCACGGGTTCGAGTGCGGCGGTATGCCGCTGTCGGCCGAGCCGACACCTGATGCCAAACCCTGGCATTTAGCCCTGTTGGGGCCTGCACTCTCATCGGGAACGCACTGGGCCGATCGCGCTAGCGGTAGCCGGGCGTTCCCATCACGGCGGATCGCCGCGTCGGGGCATTGGCCAGAAGCGGCGGTTGGCCGCATCCGGTAGTCCTTCGGCGGGTAGAGGCCAATGTGGCCTACCCTTCGCGCGGGGATGGGGGGTTGCCCGCTGGAATCCGCGCCCGCAAATCAGGAACGCTCAAGATTCCAACAGCCTTGCGGAAGTGTCAACCGTGAGCCGCCACACGGAGGCTGAGGAGATAAAAAAACCCGCCGGCTAGTGCGGGCGGGCAAGGGGGGTTACAGGACGCAACCTACTAGTAGTGTAGCCGTTTGCTGGATCGAGCAGCGGCCAATACGTAACGTTATGTATCAGCGGTGGAACACCAGTTTTTCCTCTTCCACCTCGACGTGAATGGTGTCGCCGGGAGCGAAGCGGCCGGCCAGCAGATCCTGCGCCAGCGGGTTCTCGATACGGCTCTGGATCGCCCGCTTGAGCGGCCGCGCACCGAATACCGGATCGAAGCCCGCCAGGGCAAGCTGGGCCATGGCCTCGTCGCTGACCTCGAGCTGCATGCCATGCTCGGCCAGACGTGCCCGCAGCCGGTCGAGCTGAATGCCGGCAATCGCCTCGATCTGCGCCTGACGCAGGGCGTGGAACACCACGACCTCGTCGATGCGGTTGATCAGCTCGGGACGGAAGTGCATGCCCACCACGTCCATCACCGCCTGCTTCATCTCCTCGTACTTGGTGTCGTCTCCGCCAAGACGCTGGATGATGTCCGAGCCCATGTTGGAGGTCATCACGATCACGGTATTGCGGAAATCCACCGTGCGCCCCTGGCCGTCGGTGAGGCGTCCATCCTCCAGCACCTGCAGCAGGATGTTGAAGACGTCGGGATGAGCCTTCTCCACCTCGTCGAGCAGCAACACCGAGTAGGGCTTGCGCCGCACCGCCTCGGTCAGATAACCGCCCTCCTCGTAGCCGACATAGCCGGGCGGCGCACCGATCAGCCGCGCCACGGAGTGCTTCTCCATGAACTCCGACATGTCGATACGCACCATGGCCTCTTCGGTGTCGAACAGGAAGTTGGCCAGCGCCTTGCACAGCTCGGTCTTGCCCACCCCGGTGGGACCGAGGAACAGGAACGAACCGTTGGGCCGGTTGGGATCGGCGAGCCCGGCGCGGGAGCGACGCACGGCGTTGGCTACTGCAGTGACCGCCTCCTCCTGGCCGATCACGCGCCGGTGCAGCGCCTCCTCCATGCGCAGCAGCTTGTCGCGCTCGCCCTCGAGCATCTTGGCCACCGGGATACCGGTCCAACGCGATACGACCTCGGCGATCTCCTCCTCGGTGACGCTGGAGCGCAGCAGCTTGTGCTTCGAGGTATCGGCCTCGGCTTCGCTGGACTCGGTGATCTTCTTCTCCAGCTCGGGAATTACCCCGTAGCGCAGCTCCGACATGCGGGTCAGGTCACCCTTGCGCTGCGCCTGCTCCAGCTCGATCTTGGCTTTCTCGAGTTCCTCCTTGAACTGCCCCGCCCCCTGAATGCTGGCCTTCTCGGCTTTCCAGATCTCATCGAGGTCGGCGTACTCGCGCTCGAGTTCATCGATCTGCTCCTGCAGGCTTTCGAGGCGCTTCCTCGAGGCCTCGTCGGTCTCCTTCTTGAGATGCTCGCGCTCCATCTTGAGCTGGATCAGACGGCGGTCGAGGCGATCCATCTCCTCGGGCTTGGAGTCCAGTTCCATGCGAATACGCGACGACGCCTCGTCGATGAGGTCGATGGCCTTGTCGGGCAACTGGCGGTCGGTGATGTAGCGGGTCGAGAGCTTGGCCGCGGCGATGATGGCACCGTCGGTGATGTCGACCTTATGGTGTACCTCGTAGCGCTCCTTGAGCCCGCGCAGGATCGCCACGGTATCCTCTTCGCTGGGCTCGTCGACCAACACCTTCTGGAAGCGCCGCTCCAGGGCGGCATCCTTCTCGATGTACTTGCGGTACTCGTCGAGGGTGGTGGCGCCCACGCAGTGCAGCTCGCCGCGGGCCAGCGCCGGCTTGAGCATGTTGCCAGCGTCCATCGCGCCCTCGGCCTTGCCGGCACCGACCATGGTATGCAGCTCGTCGATGAACAGAATCACCCGGCCCTCTTCCTGGGCCAGCTCCTTGAGTACCGACTTCAGGCGCTCCTCGAACTCGCCGCGGAACTTGGCCCCGGCCAGCAGCGAGCCCATGTCCAGCGACAGCACGCGCTTGTCCTTGAGCCCTTCCGGCACCTCGCCGTTGACGATGCGCTGGGCCAGCCCCTCGACGATGGCGGTCTTGCCCACGCCGGGTTCGCCGATCAGCACCGGGTTGTTCTTGGTGCGCCGCTGCAGCACCTGGATGGTACGGCGGATCTCGTCGTCGCGGCCGATCACCGGATCGAGCTTGCCGTCGGCGGCACGCGCGGTGAGGTCCAGGGTGTACTTCTCCAGCGCCTCGCGGCTCTCCTCGGCGTTGGGATCGTCGACCCGCTCGCCGCCACGCACGCTGTCGACTGCCTGCTCCAGCGCCTTGCGGGTCACGCCGGCCTGGGTCAACAGCTTGGTCACAGCATGGTTCAGCTCCAGCGCAGCGAGCAGCACCAGCTCGCTGGCGATGTATTGATCGCCGCGCTTCTGCGCCTCGCGGTCGGTGAGGTTGAACAGCTTGATCAGGTCCCGCGAGGGCTGTACCTCGCCGGTGAACTGGGAAATCTTGGGCAGGTCGTCGAGATGCCCGACCAGGGCGTCACGCAGCCGTGCGGCGTCGCCGCCGGCCTTCTGGATCAGTGCCTTGATGCCGGTGTCACGGGCATCGAGCAGCGCCAGCAGCAGGTGGCCGGGCTCGAGCTGGTTGTGACCACGGCCTACGGCCAGCGACTGGGCGTCGGCCACGGCGTTCTGCAGCTTGGCGGTGAACTTGTCGAAACGCATTCGCTTTCCTCCATCGGGGTGGCGGCGCGTTCGGACGCGCCGCTTGGCCCTGTCGTATCGTTGACAGATTCAATGGAGTCAGCGTGGCCGGCTTTCAAGTCGCCGGCCAGGGAAAGGAAGCGAAGGTTGACGTAGATCAGAGCGGCCCCGGAAGCCGCTTACCGATATGCAGGAATCTTCATCTCAACCAGATCACGCTGGCCATGCGTCCGGTCTTGCCGTTGTCGCGGCGGTAGGAGTAGAAGCGGGATTCGCAGGCGGTGCAGAAGTGACCGCCGCTGATATGGGCGACTCCCAGCCGCTCCAGGCGCAGACGGGCGAGCTTGTAGAGATCGGCCATGTAGTGACCCAGGCGATAGGGGCTGGGGTCGAACGCCGCCGCCGCTTCGGGATGGATGCCGATGAACGCCCGCTGCACCTCGGGACCGACTTCGAACTGGGCATTGGAGATCGCCGGCCCCAGCCAGACCATGATCTCTTCCGAGGGCACGCCGAGCGCAGCCACCGCCGCCTCGAGCACGCCGCCGGCCAGGCCGCGCCAGCCGGCGTGGGCCACCCCCACCCGGGTTCCCGTGCGGTCGCAGAAGAACACCGGCAGACAATCGGCGGTGAGCACCACGCAGGCGTGGCCGCGGTCGAAGGCCACCGAGGCATCCGCCTCGGGTACGCTGTCGGTATAGCTCGACTGCACCCGGGCACCATGCACCTGCCGAAGCCACAGCAGCGGCCGCTCGTCGTCGATCTCATCGGCCAGCAAACGGCGGCACAGCGCCACGTGAGCCGGATTGTCGCCCACCTGATCGGCCGGATTGAAACAGGCGAACTCCCCCTGGCTGGGGCCGCTCTCGCGGGTAGTGACGAACGCGCCGACATTGGCCGGCGCCGGCCAGTCGGGTTCGATCAGGGTCGGTTGCAGGTGGGGGGCATCGCTCATCCAGGCTCCTCAGCGCATGACCTCGTGGTCGTCACGCAGATAATCGATCAACAGCAGCAGATCGTCGGGCAGCGGCGCCCGAAACTCCACCGTCTCGCCGCTGGCAGGGTGCAGAAAAGCCAGCTTGCGGGCATGCAGTGCCTGCCGGGGAAACTCCCGCAGCAGCGTCTTGAGCTCCTCGCTGGCTGCGGCCGGCAGCTTGAGGCGTCCACCGTATACCGGATCGCCCACCAGCGGGAAGCGCCGATGGGCCAGGTGCACGCGGATCTGGTGGGTGCGACCGGTCTCGAGCCGGCAGCGCACGTGGGTATGGGTGCGGAAACGCTCGACCACCCGATAGTGGGTCACCGCCGGCTTGCCGCTGGGGTGGACCGCCTGGCGCTTGCGATCCTTGGGGTGGCGGCCAATGGGAGCATCCACGGTGCCGCCGGAGGTCATCACGCCGACGCAGACCGCATCGTACTCGCGTGACATGGTGCGGGCCTGCAGTTGCTCCACCAGGGCGGTCTGGGCCGCCAGCGTCTTGGCCACCACCATCAAGCCGGTGGTGTCCTTGTCCAGCCGGTGCACGATACCGGCACGCGGCACGGCGGCGAGACCGGGGCAGTGATGCAGCAGGGCATTGAGCAGGGTGCCATCGGGATTTCCGGCGGCTGGGTGAACTACCAGGCCGGCCGGCTTGTCGATGATCAGCACCTCATCGTCCTCGTGGACGATGTCGAGAGGGATGTCCTCGGCCTCGAAGCGAGTCTCCTCCTCGAGCGTGGCCACCAGCTCGAGCCACTCGCCGCCGGCCATCTTGTCCTTGGGCTTGCCCGGTCGGCCATCCACGGTGAGTGCGCCCGCCTTGATCCAGCCCTTGAGCCGCTCGCGGGAATGGTCGGCAAAGAGTTCGGCGGCGGCCTGGTCGAGACGGCTGCCGGCCAGGGAGATGGGCACACGCTGCTGGGCTTCCACGGTCTGGGGCATGATGGACTGTCGTTGGAGAGCATCCTCGGACTGCGTTTTGGCGCGAGGTGCTTTATAGTGGACGGGTTATGGCCAATTCTACCATGGCCGACACGAGTTGTTAGATACGAGGATCACGATGCGCGTTTCCCCCATCGCCACACGCCTTGTCGCCCTGCTTCTGGCCGCCGCCCTGATCACGGGCTGTGCCGGCAGGTCTGGCACGGAAGAACAAGACGAATTCGAAGGCGTCGCCGAACAGCAGCTCTACGACGAGGCGCGCGACGCGCTCGAAGGCGGCCGCTACACCACCGCCATTACGCGCCTCGAGGCCATCGATACGCGCTATCCCTTCGGGCGTCATGCCGAACAGGCTCAGCTCGAGTTGATCTACGCCTACTACCAGACCCAGGACTGGGAAGCCGCCCGCGCCGCGGCCAGCCGCTTCATCCGCCTGCACCCCACTCATCCGCAGGCCGACTATGCGCTCTACATGCGCGGGCTGTCTTCCTGGCAGGCGGGCCGCTTCAGCCTCGAGCGCCTGCGCCTGATCGACATCTCCAAGCGTGACCTGGGCGCCTCTCGCGACGCCTACTCCGACTTCCGCGAGCTGGTATCGCGCTACCCGGCCAGCGAGTACGCTCCCGACGCCGAGCAGCGCATCGTCTACCTGCGCAACGTGCTGGCCCGTCACGAGCTGCACGTGGCCGACTTCTACCTGCGCAAGGGCGCCTATCTGGCCGCCGTGGAGCGCGGCCGCTGGGTCGTCGAGAACTACCCGGAAGCCGAGGCCACCCGCGATGCGCTGGCCGTGATGGTCGAGGGCTACCTGGGGCTCGACATGCGCGACCGTGCCCGCGAAGTGCTGCAGGTGCTGATCGAGAACGATCCCGGCAACGAGCGCCTGCGGGGTCGCACTTTCCAGCCGCAGCACGTGCGCGCCCAGTCGCTCTCCGCCTGAGCCCGTCAGCCCCGGCTGGAAACCAAGAACCCGCGAGCTTGCTCGCGGGTTCTTGCGTTGGGCGCTCCGGCTCGGTCAGTCGCCGGGCTGCCAGCCGTTGACGATGGGATAGCGGCGGTCGCGTCCGAAGCCGCGCGGGGTCACCCGTACGCCAACCGGCGCCTGCCTCCGCTTGTACTCGTTGCGATCGACCAGCTTGACCACCTGGTAGACGTCATCGCGCTCGAAGCCGGCCTCGATGATCGCTTCGGCGCTCATGTCGCCCTCGATGTAGCGCATGAGAATGGCATCTAGCGTATCGTAGTCGGGCAGCGAGTCGGTGTCCTGCTGCCCCGGCGCCAGCTCGGCCGAGGGCGGCCTGGTGATCACCCGCTCGGGAATTGCCGGCTCCTGCTCGTTGCGCCAGCGGGCCAGACGATAGACCCAGGTCTTGTAGACGTCCTTGAGCGCATTGTAGCCACCCACCATGTCGCCGTAGAGCGTGGCGTAGCCCACCGCCATCTCGCTCTTGTTGCCGGTGGTCAGCACCATCAGGCCCTTCTTGTTGGAGATCGCCATCAGCAGCACGCCGCGACAGCGCGACTGCAGGTTCTCCTCGGTGGTATCGCGCTCGGTGCCGGCGAAGGTGTCGGCCAGGGTGGCCATGAAGGCGTCGACCATCGGCTCGATGGGCAGCACCTCGTAGTGCACACCGAGCAGCCGGGCCTGCTCGGCCGCATCCTCCTGGGACATGTCGGCGGTATAGCGGTAGGGCATCATCACCGCATGCACCCGCTGCGGCCCCAGCGCATCCACGGCGATGGCCAGGGTGAGGGCCGAGTCGATGCCGCCGGAAAGCCCCAGCACCACGCCTTCGAAGCCGCTCTTGTTGACGTAGTCGCGCACGCCGCTGACCAGCGCACAGTAGAGACTCTCCTCGGGCTCCTCGAGGGATTCGATCTCGCCCTCCACCGGTGCCCAGACGCCATTCTCCTGCACGAACTGCACCGGCATCAGCCCCGCCTGCCAGTAGGGTGCCACGACCCGCACCTGGCCACCGGCATCGACGCAGGCCGAGCCGCCGTCGAACACCAGCTCGTCCTGACCGCCGATGGTGTTGACGTAGACCAGTGGCAGCGACACCTCGGCGGCTCGCTGCTCGAGCAGGCGCAGGCGTTCGGCCGGCTTGTCCTGGTGATAGGGTGAGGCATTCAGCGTGACGACGATGTCGGCGCCGGCATCGCGTACGGCACGCACCGGCGCGCCGTCCCACAGATCCTCGCAGATCAGCACGCCGAGCTTGGCCCCCTTGTGTTCCAGGACCAGACTCTGCTCTCCGGTGGCGAAATAGCGCCGCTCGTCGAAGACCTGATAGTTGGGCAGCACCTGCTTGGCGTATTCGCCGATCCACTCACCGTTGTAGAGCAGCCCGGCCAGGTTGTAGCCGAGCCCTTCGCGGCGGCCGGGATAGCCGATGATCACCAGCACGTCGCGGGACATCTTGGCCGCCATGCGCGAACGCGCCTCGCGCAGGCGGGTCTCCATGGAAGGACGCAGCAGCAGATCCTCGGGCGGATAGCCGCTCAGGAACAGCTCGGGAAACACCACGATGTCGGCACCGTGCTCGATGCGTGCCTCACGCACGGCCTCGATGGCACGTTCGGCGTTGCCGGGAATGTCACCCACCAGCGGGTCCAGCTGCGCCATCACCAGCGTCAAGTCTTGCATGGGCGTAGGAATCTCTTGAGAATCGATGTCATGCCATTGTCCCGCAAGGGCGTCCGGCTGGCAAAGCCGCCAACCCAGAAGGGAGCCAGAAAAGGATGAACCTATTGCTCATTCGCTTGATCATCTTCGCCGTGCTGTTCTTCGCCGGCCTCAAACTCTATCGCATGTACCGCGAGTGGAAGCTCGACCGCGAAGGGCAATTGGAGGATGAATCGCACCAGGAAGGCAACCAGATGGTGCGCTGCAGCTGGTGCCAAGTGCACGTGCCGGAGAGCGAGGCGCTGCGCGACCAGGGCGAATGGTTCTGCAGCAGTGCCCATCGCGACCGTTATCTGCAGGAGCAGCGCCCCGAGGAGTAAGCTGTCAGGCGATAGCGGCAATCGCCTACATACTCCATCGGCGATGACTGATAGACGCTCTGCCCAGCTCGACTAGAGTGGATGCCTCATGCGAGGACGCCACTCAGGAGAGCGCCATGGATTCGGCTCACGCTACGGCTTTCACTACCCCACGCCAACGTGGCCTGACCCTGATCGAACTGCTGGTGGTCATCGTCGTGGCCGGTATCCTGATGGGATGGGCGGTGCCCGGCCTACAAGCGATGCACGCCCGCCAGGAAGTGGTCGCTGAAGCGCACCGCCTGCGCACGGCACTCGTGCTGGGACGCAACAGCGCCATTACCCGACGCAGCACGGTCATCGTCTGCCCCAGCCCGGACCGGCAAAGCTGCCACATGGACGACTGGAGCGCTCCGCTGGCCATCGTGCTCGGCCCGCTGTCGGGCAGCGACTTCGCCCCGGACGCCCTGCTCAGGGTGCTCGAGGATGGCCGCGGCGTCAGCGTCAGCTATCGCCAGGATGGCAAGCCGGTACGCTTCACCCAACTGGGTCGATCGTCGGGACACAACGGCACCTTCCGCATCTGCGGTCGGCATGGGCAGGGTGCCGAGCTGGTACTGAGCAATTTCGGCAGAGTGCGCGCAGGCAACGCCATCAGCTGCTGAGCCCGCCAAACCTGACGAGCAGAAAAATGCGACAAGCCATCGTAGGTTACCACCGGGATGACGAAGGGCACTGGGTCGCGGAACTGGCATGCGGTCACAACCAGCACGTGCGCCACCAGCCGCCCTGGATAGAACGCCCCTGGGTCATGACCGAGGCCGGGCGGCGTACGCGCCTCGGCCTCGAACTCGAATGTCTGAAATGCGAGCGGGGCGAACCACGGGACAATCCATGACCCGACCCCGCACCGTGGCACCGCTCCTCATTGAGCCCGCTACCCCTTGGGTCCCATCAGCAGCCAGATGATCAGCCCCACCAGCGGGAACAACAGCAACACGATGATCCACAACAGCTTGGCAATGGGGCCAGCCGGGCTCTTGGCCACCTTGACGATGGCCCAGACCAGGATGATCAGCCAGATCAGACCCAAAAGGCCGCCTACTTCGATTCCCATCAGACATCTCCTTGTCCAGCGGTCGGTGTTGTTCAAGAAGTAGCACGCGGCTGTAAAGGTAACAATCCGAAACTGTTACGCCAGGTAATATCAGGTAACTCATCTCAGCCGAGCTGCCACCAGTCGGGGAACAGCCGGCGCACTTCCGCACGCCGAAAGCGATCGTCCATCAGTACCAGCGTGCCGCGGTCCTCGGGGCTGCGAATCACCCGGCCGGCGGCCTGAATCACCTTGATCAGTCCCGGTATGCGATAGGCATAAGCATCGCCGCTGCCGAATCGCGCTTCGAGCCTGGCCTTGAGGGTTTCATTGAAGGGATCGAACGGCGGCAGGCCGAGGGTGGCAATGAAAGCACCGATCAACCGCTCGCCGGGCAGGTCGATACCCTCGCCGAAGGCCCCGCCCAGCACCGCGAAACCGATGCCCTGCCCGCCCGCGCGAAAGCGGGCCAGGAAGGCATCCCGCTCCTCTTCGCGCATGCCGCGGGTCTGACACCAGTGGGGCAAATTGGGGTGAAGCTGCACGAGCCGCTCGGCCACCGTCTCCAGGTAAGCGAAACTGCTGAAGAAGGCCAGGTAGAGACCCGGCTGCCTGCGGTACTGCCCGGCCAACTCGGCGACGATGGGGTCGAGCGAGGCCTCCCGGTCGCGCAGCCGCGTCGAGATGCCGCCCGGGATGCGTACCGCCAACTGGTCGCCACGAAACGGCGAGGCGACCGACTGCCAGACACAGTCGTCCGGCAGCCCCAGCAGGTCGCGATGGTAGTGTGCTGGCGACAGCGTCGCCGAGAACAGCACGCAGCTGTGGGTCTGAGCGAAGCGCGGCGCCAGGAAGTCGGCCGGCACCAGGTTGCGCAGCCCCAGCACCGCGCGCCCACGGCCATGACGGCTGAGATCGCACAGCGAATGCTCGCCGAACGACTCGGCCAGACGGCCGAAGCCGAGGGCATCGAACAGCCGCTCCTGCAGCATCGGATCGGCGCCGCCGGGATGCTCCGCCAGATAGTCGCCGATCGCCGTCGCCACCTGCTGCAGCGCGCCGACCAGGCGGCTGGGCAGGTCATCGAGTACTCGGTAGGCGGGGCGGCCCCGCTGACCTTCGTCGGCGCCACCCTGCTCGCGCACCAGCGCCTGCCACTGGCGCATCAGCCGGCCGAGGGGCTTCACCAGCGGCGCCGGGGCACTGCGGTGCAGCGTCGCGAAAGCGTGCTGGTCCAGCTCCCCGCTGTACATGCCCCGGGCCCGCTCCACCAGGTTGTGGGCCTCGTCTACCAGCAGCGCCAGGCGCCAGCCATCGGCCTGGGCCAGGCCGTGCAGCAGCGCCGAGACGTCGAAGTAGTGATTGACGTCGCCCACGCAGACATCGCTCCAGCGCGCCAGCTCCTGGCCCAGATAGTAAGGGCACACCCCATGTTCCAGAGCCACCTCGCGCAGTGCTTCGCGGTCGAGCCAGCCGCGTTCGACCGCAGCCTGGCGCGCGGCGGGCAGCTTGTCGTAGAAGCCGGCGGCCAGCGGACAGGCATCGCCATGGCACGCCTTGTCCGGGTGCTCGCAGGCCTTGCTGCGCGCCGTCAGTTCCAGCACCCGCAGCGGCAGGCGCTCCTCCTGACGCTCATCGCAGTCACCGGCGGCTCCCAACTGCACCAGCGCCTCCAGCGCCAGGCGCCGGCCCGGCGTCTTCATGGTCAGAAAGGCGAGCCGGTCGATCTGCCGGCGCGGCATCGCCTTGAGGGTCGGGAACAGCGTGGCCACGGTCTTGCCGATGCCGGTGGGCGCCTGGGCCAGTAGGCAGCGCCCGGTGGCCGCCGACTTGTAGACGCCCTCAGCCAGCTCGCGCTGCCCGGGGCGAAACTCGGCGTGGGGAAAGCTCAGCCCGGTCAGAGCAGTATCGCGGGCCTGGCGATGGTGAGCCTCCTGCTCGGCCCAACTCAGGAAGCGTTCGCACTGAGCCTCGAAGAAGACGGTGAGCTCGGTGGCGCTGGCCTGCTCGGTCAGCAGGGTCTCGCGCTCGCTGCCGATATCGAAATAGACCAGCGCCAGGGTCAACGCATCGAGTCCCCGCTCGGCGCACAGCAGCGCCCCGTAGACCTTGACCTGGGCCCAGTGCAGAGCGCGCTGATTGGCAGGCATGCGCGAGAGATCGCCGCGATGGGTCTTGATCTCCTCGAGGCGGTTCAGCGCCGGGTCGAAGCCGTCGGCCCGCCCGCTGACCGCCAGGCCGCGGTAATGCCCACTCAGGGCCAACTCGCGCTCATAGCTCTGACCACGGCGCCCCGCCACCAGGGCATGGCCGGCGATACCTTCGCGAGCGCTGGGCGAAGGGGTGAAGCGGAGGTCGAGATCGCCCTCGCGGGCGGTGAAGTCACACAGCGCCCGCACCGCCACGCGATAGAGCGGCGCTTCGCCACTCGTCGCGAGAGCACTCATGACGCCCCGCCCTGCCGCCAGGTCACGTGACAGACCACGGCCTCGATGCCCTGGGCCTGGAAGAACGCCAGCCAGCGCCGCTGGTTGTCCTGCAGTCGGTCGCCGGGCCCCTTCACTTCGATCAGACGATAGCGGGGCTCGCCGCTGGCCGCCTCGGGCAGGAACTGGATCAGATCGGGCAGACCGGCACGGTTGGCCTTGAGATCGGCGAGCAGGCGCTCGAAACAGGCCCGCAGGTGCGTTGCCGGAATACAGGCCAGGGCCTGTTCCAGCAAGCCCTCTTCGAGCGCGTCCCAGTAGACGAAGGGAGACGCCAGGCCGCGTTTCTCGTGCCAGACGCGCCATATCGCCTCAGCGTGGCTGCCGTCGTCGAGACGCGCCAGGCAGGCGTCGAAGCGCTCGCGCCGACGCGCAACGAAGTCATCGCGATAGAGATCCGCCGGGCCGACGTGAAAGGGGTGGAAGAAGGCGCCCGGCAGCGGGGCGAACAGTGCCGGCCAGCAGAGCAGGCCGAACAGGCCGGTGAGCAGCGCGTTCTCGACATAGTGAACCGGGGCTTCGGGACGGCTCAGGTGTTCGGCCACGGCGCGCTCGACGCCGATCGCGCCGGCCACGGGCAGGCAGAGATCGAGACGACGAACGGCAGCGTCGGGCTCGCGACTCGGCGGCGCCAGTGCCAGTCGCCGACACAGCCTGGGCAGCAGGCGTGCCAGCGCCTGGCGCTCCTGCTCGCCGGCGGCCGCTGTCCATGCCCGGCTGGCCAGCGTATGCGCCTGACGATACTCACCCAGCCGCTCCAGCAGCCGCAGCTGGCGTATGCGCGCCTCCACCTGGCCGCCCGCGCCCTCGCCGCTTTCGGCATAGAGCTGCAGGGCCAGGGCTTGCTGGCCGCTGCGTTCGGCTGCCTGACCCAGCAGGAACGCCAGTCTGCCCCGCCGCTGCGCCAGCCAGGCGTTCTCCTCCGGCACGCCGGGCAGCTCGGTCATCAACACCTCGAGCGGCTCGCCCTGCTCCAGGCGCTCGCGCAGCGCATGCAGCGCCAGGTAGGCATCGACCTCTTCGCGACGCTGGAAGGCGCGGGAGCCGGGCGTCAGCGGCACCCGCTCGAAGCGCTGCAGGCCAAGCTCGGCGAGCACGAACTCGGCCCAGTCCTGGCGCAGGTTGCCAAAGAACATCAGCCGCAGGCGGTCGCACCAGGGCATCATCGCAAGCCGCACGATGCGCTCGCCGCCCAGGGCTTCACTCGCCTCCGGCCACCATTCGCTCAGGCGCTTCGTCTGGAACTCCTGCGCCGACAGCGCCTCGCTGATTGCCGTCTTGCTCGCTCCGGGAGCGAGCCCGGCCGCGGCGATTTCCCCCGTCAGCGCCCGGCGCAGTTCGGCCAGGCGCAGCAGACGAAACAGCTCGGCGAACCCCAGCTCGGGGTCCGCTTCGACCCAGCCGGCATCCACCAGCGGCGCCAGGGCGCGCTCGGTATCGCCGATCTCGGGATAGACGAGCCTACCGGTACGAAAGAGCTCTCCCTTGCGCATCACCATGCGCACCAGCAGCGCCTGGGACGGCTGCGGGAAGGCGTCGAACGTGGCGAGAAGACCACGCTCCTCCCAGGTCAGCAGCTCGGCGTGATGCGTGCCCACCCAGTCCAGGACGAAGCGGAAGTTCGCCAGGTAGTAGAAGGGATCGTCGAGGGAGGCGGTGACCCCAGCGGAGCCTGAAATACTGTTCATGCATCCATGATATCAGTCTCACCGCCACCCGCCAGCTCTGCCTCAGCGCAAACCTGCGGCGAGAGCGCGCACCACCTCGGCTGCCGGCACGTCAAGACAGCTGCTGGCGTTCTGTCCGGCCCACAGCGGCGAGAAATCGGCGCTGCCCGCGGCCTCGGCGGCACTGCGCAGCGGGGCGATGGCGGCAGTGGCCAGCGGGAAGGCC
>NZ_BAEU01000095.1:0-4420 GCF_000246875.1 Halomonas sp. KM-1 | reverse complement strand
TAAGCGGTGACGAGACGCGGGCGAGTCAGCTATCCACAGCCGCTCGCAGGCGAGGGGCTGTGGATGGTTTTGCCCCAGGAGTGAAGACGACGACGCCCGCACGGGGCGGGCGTCGAAGATCACGCAGCCACTCAGCTCGAGGGCGGTGAGTGTTTCATCTTGCGCATGGCGGCAAGCGTCGGGCCGGATGCCACGTAGGCGCCGAACAGCAGCAGCAACATCACCGAAGGCTCGACCGAGATCACCACGAAGCCGAGCACGATGGCCAGCAGCACCACGAAAGGCACCGGTCCCTTGAGATCGATTTCCTTGAAACTGTAGTAGCGAATGTTGCTGACCATCAGGATACCGGCGGTTGCCACCACGAACAGCATCAGCAGCTTGAAGCCGAAGGCCTCGGCATCGAAGCTGTGGAAGGTCCAGACGCTGGCCGCCACGAAGGCTGCCGCCGAAGGGCTGGGGAGGCCGATGAACCACTTCTTGTCGACGCTACCGAGCTGGACGTTGAAGCGTGCCAGCCGCAGCGCCGCACAGGCGACGTAGAGAAAGGCCACCACCCAGCCGGTCTTGCCGATGTCCTGGAGTATCCAGGTAAACGCCACCAATGCCGGCGCCACGCCGAAGGAGAGCATGTCGGAAAGGCTGTCGTATTCGGCACCGAAGGCGCTCTGGGTATTGGTCAGGCGAGCCACCCGTCCGTCCAGCCCGTCCAGCACCATGGCGATGAAAATGGCCACGGCAGCAGCGGTGAAGTCGCCGTTGATACCCGCCACCACCGAGAAGAAGCCGGCAAACAGGGCTGATGTGGTGAAGAGGTTGGGCAACAGATAGATGCCTTTGCGCCGCACCTTCTTGCCATTCTCGATCGACTCTTCGATCACCTCCGTCTCACGCACGAAGGCGGCAGCCAGATCCTCTTCGGCCGGCTGCTCCCTCTTGCCCTCAGTGGGGCAAGACTCCGGGGCATCGCGGGAATTGTCGTGCTCGGTGTTGCGGGGCTCCTGACTCATTCGTCTCGTCCATTGCCAGAATGGGTTCACCTGAAGGTATTAATCACCATTCTACACCGAGATATCGCAGCGGACAGTGCACATGCGGACCACCAGAACGCCAAGGGCGCGGAAAATCCGCGCCCTTGGGTGCAACACATGCGCCAAACGGACAGTCAGTTCTTGGACTTGTCCACCAGCTGGTTGGCCGCGATCCACGGCATCATGCCACGCAGCTTGGCACCCACCTGCTCGATCTCATGCTCGGCATTGAGGCGACGACGGGCCGTCATCGAGGGATAGTTGGTGTTGCCTTCCTGGATGAACATCTTGGCGTACTCGCCGGTCTGGATGCGCTTGAGTGCATTGCGCATAGCCTGGCGGGACTGCTCGTTGATCACCTCGGGACCGGTCACGTACTCGCCATACTCCGCGTTGTTGGAGATGGAGTAGTTCATGTTGGCGATGCCGCCTTCGTACATCAGGTCGACGATCAGCTTGAGCTCGTGCAGACACTCGAAGTAGGCCATCTCCGGTGCGTAGCCCGCTTCGGTGAGGGTTTCGAAGCCTGCCTTGACCAGCTCGACCGCGCCGCCGCAGAGAACGGCCTGCTCACCGAACAGGTCGGTTTCGGTCTCGTCCTTGAAGGTAGTCTCGATGATGCCGCTACGGCCGCCGCCAATGGCCGCGGCATAGGAGAGCGCAAGCTCCTTGGCCTTGCCCGAAGCATCCTGATGGATGGCGATCAGGTCGGGAATACCGCCGCCCTTGACGAACTCGGAGCGAACGGTGTGACCCGGCGCCTTGGGGGCGACCATGATCACATCGAGATCCTTGCGCGGCTCGATCTGGTTGTAGTGAATGTTGAAGCCGTGGGCGAAGGCCAGGGTGGCGCCTTGCTTCAGGTTCGGCTCGATCTGGTTCTCATAGATCGCCTTCTGATTTTCGTCCGGCGCCAGCACCATCACCACGTCGGCCACCTTGCACGCCTCCTCGACGGACGCAACCTTGAGGCCAGCCCCTTCGGCCTTGGCCGCGGAGGAAGAGCCCGAGCGCAGCGCGACGGTGACGTCGACACCGGACTCCTTGAGGTTGTTGGCATGGGCGTGGCCCTGTGAGCCGTAGCCCACGATGGTGACCTTCTTGCCCTGAATGAGGGAGAGGTCACAGTCCTTGTCGTAGTAGACGTGCATGCGTATTGCTCCTGAAGCGAAGATTGGCGAAGTGTCGTGTCAGCGTTGACGGCCACCCGCGCCGTCTGTCGCGGCGCTGGGAGTCGGCTCTTTCGATGTGGCTACCTTAACGCCATGCGCATGTTGCGTAAAATGCGATATTTGCAACACGACATGCCATGATGTGCAATAATCACTCGATGGACATGCGCCCCCTCAAGCAGTTTCTCGCCCTGGCCGATACGCTGCACTTCGGTCGTGCCAGCGAGCTTTGTCACGTCAGCCCTTCGACGCTCTCACGGACGATCCGCCAGCTCGAAGAGACGCTCGATGCGCCGCTGTTCGTGCGCGACAACCGGCACGTTGCCCTGACCCGCCAGGGCCAACTCTTCCAGCAGTACGCCCGCGAGGCATTGCACCAATGGGAGCTGCTGCGTCACGCCCTAGGCAGCCAGGCCGGCGAGCTTGCCGGTGAAATCAGCATCTACTGCTCGGTCACCGCCAGCTACAGCTTCCTCTACGACCTGCTCAGCGACGTCCGACAGCGCCATCCGCGTATCGAACTCAAGCTGCACACCGGTGATCCGGCGGAATCGATGGGCCGGGTACTGGCCGGCGAGGAGGACATGGCCATCACGCCGCGCCCCCGCAGCATGCCGGCCGGCCTGGCCTTCAAGTCGCTGACCCGCTCGCCGCTGGTGTTCATTGCCCCGATGGCCGAGGCCGAGTGGGTGCCCGCCACGCCCGACTCCCCTTCCATCGAGCAGTGGCGCAACGTGCCGATGATTCTCTCCGAGGCGGGACTGTCACGGGAGTATGCGGATACCTGGTTTCGCGCCTTAGGCGTGCCGCCCAGCATCTACGCCCAGGTGGCCGGTCACGAAGCGATCGTCAGCATGGTGGGGCTCGGCTTCGGCATCGGCGTGGTGCCGCGGATCGTGCTCGACAACAGCCCCTTGGCCCAGCGGGTGCGGGTACTGCCGGTGAAACCCGAGCTGCCCCATTACGATGTCGGGCTTTGCGTTCTCCACCGCCAGTTGAAGAGCCCTCTGATCCAGGCGTTGTGGGACGAAGTCGAGGAGCGCTGACAGAGCCAGCCAACAAAAAGCCGCCCCGTAGGGCGGCTAGACATACTGCAGAAGGCAGATTTACGTCACGAACGCAGTCGTAACTCAGAGCGAAAGCACCTTGTCGCCGCGGGCGATACCCGACACCCCGGTCCGCGCCACTTCGAGAATCCCCACCGGCCCCATGGCCTGCAGGAACGCATCGAGCTTGGGAGCGTCCCCGGTAATCTGCACCGTGTAGAGGCTCGGCGTGACGTCGACGATCTGTGCGCGGAAGATGTCCACCGTACGTTTGACCTCATCGCGGGCCGCCCCCAGCGCCTTGACCTTCACCAGCATCAGCTCGCGCTCGATGTGGTTGCCCTCGGTGAGATCGACCAGCTTGATCACGTCGATCAGCTTGTTGAGATGCTTGGTGATCTGCTCGATCACCCGGTCGTCACCGACGGTGGTCACGGTCAGCCGCGACAGCGACGGGTCCTCGGTGGGCGCTACGTTGAGCGTCTCGATGTTGAAGTTGCGCTGCGAGAACAGCCCTACCACGCGAGACAGTGCGCCCGGTTCGTTTTCCATGAGAATCGAGATGATATGGCGCATCAGGTCCGCTCCGTCTTGGAAAGCAGCATGTCACGCATGGAGCCGAGGGGCACCTGCATCGGATAAACGTGCTCGCGCGGGTCGACGATGACATCGACGAACACCAGCTCATGCTTGTCGGCGAAGGTGCGTTCCAGCGCCGGGCGCAGCTCGTCCATCGTCTCCACCCGCAGCGCCGTGAAGCCATAGGCCTCGATCAGCTTGGCGAAATCCGGCAGCGACTCCATATAGGAGTGGGCGTGGCGGGACTTGTAGTTGAGATCCTGCCACTGGCGCACCATGCCCAGCGAGGCATTGTTCAGATTGATGATCTTGACCCCACCACCGAACTGCTTACAGGTGGAGAGTTCCTGCATCATCATCTGGAAACTGCCTTCGCCGGTGACACACACTACCTGCTCGTCCGGAAAGTTCTGCTTGATGCCCATGGCCGCCGGGAAGCCGAAGCCCATGGTACCGAGCCCGCCCGAGGTGATGAAGCGGTTGGGCTTGTCGAACTTGTAGTACTGGGCCGCAAACATCTGATGCTGGCCCACGTCGGTGGTCACATAGGCCTCGCCGCGGGTGATTTCGCACAGCGCCTCGATCACCTCCT
>NZ_BAEU01000096.1:0-16088 GCF_000246875.1 Halomonas sp. KM-1 | reverse complement strand
GAAGTAGGCCACCTTGATGTTGGTGCCAAGCTTTACCGTGCCTTCGCTGGGCTCGAGCTCACCGAGCAGGATCTTGAGCAGCGTGGTCTTGCCGGCACCGTTGCGCCCGATCAGGCCGATGCGATCGCCGCGCTGGATCTCGAGCGAAAGGTCGCGAACGATCGTCTCGTCGCCGAATCGGTGGGTCACGCCGACGAGTTCAACCACCCGCTTGCCGCTACGCTCGCCACTGTCGATGCCGAAGCTGGCCCGGCCCTGCACCTCACGGCGCTGACCGCGCTCACGGCGCAGCTGCTCCAGCGCCCTCACTCGGCCTTCGTTGCGCGTGCGCCGTGCCTTGATGCCCTGGCGGATCCAGGCTTCCTCCTGGGCCAGCTTCTTGTCGAACTCGGCGTTCTCCCGCGCCTCGACCTCGAGCTCGTGGGCTTTCTGCTGCTGGTACTTGGCGTAATCCCCGGGATAGCGCCCCAGCCGACCGCGATCGAGTTCGAGAATGGTCGTGGCTAGCTTCGACAGGAAGGCCCGGTCGTGGGTGATGAACAGCACCGCACCGTTGAAATCGAGCAGTTGCTCCTCGAGCCAGGCGATGGTGTCGAGGTCCAGGTGGTTGGTAGGCTCGTCGAGCAGCAGCAGATCGGGCTCGGCGACCAGCGCCCGGGCCAGCGCCACGCGCCGGCGCCAGCCGCCGGAGAGCGCACTCATCAGGTCGTCGGCAGGCAGCCCGAGCCGGGTCAGCACCACGTCGATGCGCTGATGAAAAGACCAGCCGTCGATGGCCTCGAGACGGCTCTGCAGGGTCGCCATGCGCTTCATGTCGGGCTCGGCCGCCTGCACCAGGTGGTGGTACTCGGCCAGCAGCTCGCCGGCCTGGGGCAGGCCCTGGGCCACCACGTCGAAGATGGTTTCCCCCGAAGCGGAAGGCAGGTCCTGCTCCAGCACGCCGATCTTCAGTCCCGGCGCGCGCCAGATACTGCCGTCGTCGGGCAGGATCTCCCCTGCCACCAGCTTGAGCAGGGTCGACTTGCCGGTACCGTTGCGCCCGACCAGCGCCAGACGCTCCCCTTTCTCCAGCACCAGGTCGGCGCCATTGAGCAGCACATGGGTACCATAGGCCAGTTGCAGGCTTTCCAGACGTAGCAGGGTCACGTGCTCACCTCATCGTTCATCGAGGCGGCTAGTGTAACGCATGGCTGGCCTGCCGTGGCTTTGGTTACAATGCCTCGTGAACGAGCAATGGAGCGGTACCTTGTCCCACAGCCACGCCACTTTCGACGACTTCCTGCCCGAGGCGCTGCGCTTTCGCTCGCCCGCCCCGCTGGTGGACATCGGCGCCAACCTGACCCATCACAGCTTCGACCGGGATTTCGAAGCGGTACTGCAGCGTGCGCGAGCCGCCAACGTCACGACGCTGATCGTGACCGGCACCGATCTCGCTCACGCCGAGCAGGCCGTGGCGCTGGCGCAGCGCTTCCCGGGCTTGTACGCCACCGCCGGCGTGCACCCCCACGATGCCAGCCGTTGGGATGCCGAGCTGGCAGCGGGCATGGCCGAGCTGCACCGTCGCCCCGAGGTGGTGGCCGTGGGCGAGTGCGGCCTCGACTTCAACCGCAATTTCTCCACCCCGGCGGAGCAGGAGCACGCCTTCGAGGCGCAACTGGGCCTGGCGGCGGAGAGCGGCAAGCCGCTGTTCATCCACGAGCGCGATGCCGGCCGGCGCATGCGGGAAATGCTCAAGGCATGGCGCGACGACATCGCCGATGCCGTGGTGCACTGCTTCACCGCCGACCGCGACACCCTGCACGGCTATCTCGATCTGGACCTGCATATCGGCCTGACCGGCTGGATCTGCGACGAGCGCCGCGGCCATCACCTGCGCGAACTGGTGAAGGAGATCCCCCTCGAGTGCCTGATGGTGGAAACCGACTGCCCCTACCTGCTGCCGCGCGATTTACCTGCCAAACTCAAGGGCAGGCGCAATGAGCCTGCCCTGCTGCCGTGGATCGTGCGCGAGATCGCCCACTGGCGCGGCAACGACGAAGCCGAGCTGGCTCGGGCGACCAGCGAGACGGCAAGACGCTTCTTTCGCCTTCCCTTGAACGGCGAACCCCAGGACAATGGCCGCCCCCCACAGGAGTCGTAGCATGGCCGACATACCCGGATTCATCGCCGTGGAAACCGGCGCCGATAGCGATCTGCCCCTGGCCATTGCCTGGGTACTGACCGACGGCAGGATCAAGCACACCCTGATCCAGCCCGACGACGACTGGCTCGATGACGAGTTCAACGAGCTCAACGGCTACAGCCTGGAGGAGCTGCACAGCTTCGGCGCTAGCCCGCTCGACGTGATTCGGGAGCTGGAGAACGACCACTTCAACGCCACCCTGTTCACCGCCGGCGTCAGCGGCGATGAAGCCGCCCTGGCCAGGCTGTTCGATACCTACGGCATCGACCCCTTCGTCGAACTGGCACCGGCCGACAGCCTCTATCCCGCACTCTCGGCCGGCGAATGGAGCCGCGCACGCAACGAGCTGTTCAGCGAGATGGGGCTCGAGCCAATGCGGCCCGAACACGAAGTGGAAGTGATGCTGCGCCTACACGAGCGCCTAGGCAGTGAGTGACTCCCGCCGAGCCAGCAGCCACTCGCGCTGCTCGGCAATGCCCATGCAGACCAGCCGCGGCTCCTCGCCTTGAAGCCGTTGGAAATCGCTCTTGTCGCTCCAGCCCTGCCAGCCGAGCTGAATCAGCGCCTGGGCCGTGGCCCCGCCCAGGGTCGCCCCCGGGCCGGGAATCACGATGCGATCCGGCGCGAACTCCCTCACGCCGACCCGGATCGCCGCCGTGAAGTCGTAGGGCGCGACCAACTGTTCGCCCAGGGTGTAATCCCATAGCGCCTGCGGGTCGGTGCTCCAGGGCGTCCAGACATGGCCGCGGCCGTCGATCATCGGCACCTCGGGTGAGCGCAGCGGCAGGCTCGCCAACTCGCGGCGCGCCTCGTGCTTCACCCCCTCCTGCAGCGGCGTATGAAAGGCGGCGTGCTGATGCAGCCGCAGCGGAAACCGCTCGCGGGGCGGCAGCGCCTCGCTCAGGCGCGCCAGCCCCGCTTCGTTGCCGCCGAAGACCAGCATGCCGCCCAGGTCGATGGAGAGATGGAGCTCCGCCTCGTCCCGGCCGTGGATACGCTCGATCAGCCCAAGCAGCTCCCGGCGCAGTGTCCAGTCCGGCCGCCACTCCTCGTCGACCCAGGGGTAGATGACCTGCCCTCCGGCCAGGGTTTCCTGCATGCGTAGCCCCATGCTGCCGATCAGGTGCAGCGCTTCATCGGGCCCCAGGGCGCCTGCCGCAGCCAGGGCGATGTACCAGCCCATGGAGTTGCCGGTTACCGCCACCACCTCGTAACGCTCGCGATCGATGGCCAGCAGATCGGCCCAGGCACAGGCATAGATCAGCGGTGCGGCATGTTCGCCGCGCCCGTGCAGGCTCTGGCGAAAGGGTGTTTCACCGTCCAGTTCCGTGAGCGTCGGCATGCCGGCTTCACGGCGCATCGCGTCGAAGCGTGCCAGCCACTCGCTGCCGCCCGCCAGTCGATTGAGGGTGCCCCATTCGGCGGCGTTGTAGGTGCCGCGGCCGGGGCACACGATCAGCAGCCGTTCGCGGGTGCCACTCCGGGGCTCGTTAGCGTGCCGCTGGCTCATGGATTGTCGCTCCCTGCCGTCGCCTTGCCTGGTGTCTTTGTCATTGCTCCATCCTTCGCTCCGGGCGCAGCAAGGCGCAGCGCCTTTTCGACGATCACCGCCACCGAGGGCAGCGTGACCGTGGCCGCCCGCCCCAGCGGAATGAAGCTGTCCTCGGCAGTCAGCCGGTGCAGCCTGTCGCTCGGCATGCCGCGCTCCACCAGCGCGGTGATCAGCTCCTCGCTGAGTGAGCCGCTGCGCCGGCACTCATCCACCACCAGCACCTGATCGCACTCGGCGACGCGGCGGTACACGGCATCATGGTCGATGGCGGTGAGCCAGCGCAGGTCGACGATACGCGGGCGCACGCCATGGGCCTCCAGCCTTGTCGCCGCCTGACGCGAGAGGTAGACCCCGTTGCCGTAGGTGAGGATGGCCAGCTCGCGCCCCTCGCCCCACTGGCCGAGCGCCCCCTGCGTCAGGCGATGCCCGGGCCCAGGGTCGGCGAAGCACCACTGCTGATCGCCCTCTTCATGCAGGTCGCGGGTGTGGTAGAGCGCGATGGGCTCGATCACCACCACTACCCGCTGCTCCTCGTCGGCCAGGCGCACCGCCTCCTGCAGCAGGCCCACGGCATCGGCGGCGTTCGACGGGCAGGCCACCAGCAGGCCGGGGATGTCGCGCAGCACGGCAATGGCGTTGTCGTTGTGGAAGTGGCCGCCGAAGCCCTTCTGATAGCCGAGCCCGGCGATGCGTACCACCATGGGGTTGGTGTACTGGCCGTTGGAGAAGAAGCTGAGCGTGGCCGCCTCGCCGCGCAGCTGGTCCTCGGCGTTGTGCAGGTAGGCCAGAAACTGGATCTCGAGCATCGGTACCAGGCCGTTCTGCCCCAGCCCGATGCCGAGCCCGAGGATGCTCTGCTCGTCGAGCAGGGTGTCGATCACCCGATGCGGCCCGAACTGGGCCTGCAGACGCTGGGTGACGCCATAGACGCCGCCCTTGCGGCCGATGTCCTCGCCCGCCATCACCAGATGCGGATGGCTCTCCATCAGACGGGCGAGCGCTTGATTCAGCAGCTTGGCCATGGGCGCCGGCGTGGGCTCCACCTCACCCTGCCATGGCCGTTCACGGCCAGCCCGCGGCGGCGGCACGATGCTGGCCATGACCTGAGCGGCCGTCTCCAGTTTGGGCCGACGAATCGCCTCCTCGGCGACATGCGCGACCCGCTCGGCCACCGAGCGGTAGAGCGCGGCGATGGCGTCGCGCCCGAGCACGCCGTGGCGCTCGAGCAGCCCCGCCGTGACCAGCAGCGGGTCGCGGGCCTCGTCGGACTTGATCCGCGTGGGAGAGAGGTAGGCCTGCTGCGCGTCGGAGCCGGCATGACCATAGAGCCGCACGCAGCGCATGTGCAGGAAAACCGGCTGCTTGCGGCGCCGGGCAATGCGTTCGGCCTCTGTGGCCGCCCGCCAGGTATCGAGCAGGTCGAGGCCGTCGCAGGCCAGGTAGTGAAAGCCGGGGCGCGAGCGCATGCTGGCTTCGATCCAGCCGTTCGGCGTCGGCGTGGAGATGCCGATGCCGTTGTCCTCGCATACCATCACCAGCGGCAGCGGTGCCCCCTGGTAGGCGGCCCAGCCGGCAGCGTTGAGCGCGCCCTGGGCGGTGGAGTGGTTGAACGAGGCGTCGCCGAAGCTACAGATCGCCACACCGTCGGCCGGCCACTCGCCGCCACCGCCCAGCCGCCGCCACAGCCCGAAGCTGTAGGCGGCCCCCACGGCCTTAGGTAGGTGCGAGGCGATGGTGCTGGTCTGGGGTGGGACATGCAGCGATTTCGAGCCCAGTACCTTGTGTCGCCCGCCGGAGATCGGGTCATCCGCCGAGGCGGCGAAGCTCAGCAGCAGATCCCACAGCGGCGTCTGCCCCGGCACACCGCGACTGCGCTGGATCAGAAAGGCCGCGTCGCGATAGTGCAGAAAGGCAGGATCGGTGGCGCGAAAGGCGCGGGCGATGGCGGCATTGCCCTCGTGACCGGCGCTGCCGATGGTGTAGAAGGCTTCGCCGCGGGCCTGCAGGCGCCGGGCATGCAGGTCAAGGTGGCGACTCATCAGTTGGGTTTCGAACAGCTCGGCTAGATCCGCCGCAGAGAGCCCGACCTCCTCTAGCGACCAGTCGCGGTCCGGTGTCGGCCAGTCGCCGCTGCGCAGGGCGGTGAAGAAACGCTGCTCTTGGTGTAGGGGTTCGAGCACCATGCTGGCTCCAGGCAAGGAGGGTAGATGTCTCTAGCCTAGCGCGCCCGGCAGACAAAGAGATAATATCGATATCCTGCCCCAGATATAGGCCCCACCTATGGATGTTCGCAGCCTGCGCTACTTCATTGCCGCCTATGAGAGCGGCTCGATCAGCGCCGCCGCCCGACGCTGCCACGTGGCGCAACCCTCGATCTCGACGGCGCTGGTGCAACTGGAAGAGCGCCTGGGCACGCTACTGTTCGAGCGTCATCGGCGCGGCATAACGCCGACCGAGGAGGGCCACCGGCTCTACCCGCTGGCGCGTCAAGTCAGCGAAGACCTCAACGCCATCGACCGTCTGTTCCGCACGCCGGCGCCCGCAACGCCGGTACGCCTGGGCCTGATGCGCTCGCTCGGGGCCAACCGCATGACGGCACTGCTCAAGGAGTACATCGCTCAGGGCGACAACCTGGCGCTGACCCTGGTCAATCCCGAGGAGCGCTGCGACGCCCGCATCATCGGCGAACAGGACCTGGCAGCTGGCGAGGCATTTCAACCCATCTGGCACGACAGCTATCTGCTGGCGCTGCCCGGCGGCCATCCTCTGGGCTTGAAGGGGTCCGTATCGCTGAGCGACCTCGACGGTCTTCCGTTCATCTGGCGACAGCCCTGTGCCGCCATGGAACAGTTGGCGTCGGTACTCAGCGATGCCGGCGTACGCTGTCAGGTTCGTGCGCGCCTGCGCACCATCGAATACACCCTGGGGCTGGTAGCGGCCGGCGTCGGTGCTTCGCTGGTACCGGCCTGGCCGGAAATCCTCATCCATCCGGACGTGCAGTGCCGGCCTCTCAGCGGCCTCGACATTCGCCAGACCGTCGGCGTGGCTTATCCGGCGCGGCAGGCCATGCCCGCTCTCGAGCCGCTGCTTCAGCTCGGCAGGCAGGCGTGGGAGTCAGCCGGTACTGCCTGAGCCAGGACATCGAGGCCGCTGGCAACGGCACTCTCGAGAGAGAGCCCCTGCTGGTAGAAGGCCTGCAGCGCGGCATGAAAGGCCGCCGCCCGGGCGGGAAGCCCCTCCCGCTCGTAGCGCGCCGCGCGGGCCGTGACACGGGCCGCGAAGGCGTCACGGTCGACGTCCGTGTCTCCGCCCAGGTTGTCGACGCTAACGTGAAAGCGCAGCCCACAGGCACGTGAAAAGAGCATTTCCAACGCCTGAGGCGCCACTTCCGCCGCCTCGAAGCGGCGCTGCTGCTCGGCATCACGACCGTCGGGCAGGTACCAGTAGCCGTAGTCCTCCAACTGGCGGCGCCGCTCGCCGGCGATGCACCAGTGGCTGATCTCGTGCAGGGCGCTGGCATAGAAGCCGCGGGCGAAGATGACCCGGTGCCAGGGGCAGTCCGTATCGGCAGGCAGATAGAGCGGCTCGTCGCCGCCACGCAGCAGGCGGGTGTCGAAGCTATCCCGGAAGAGCCCGTCGAACAGGGCGATCACGTCCTCGAGGCGATGCGTCACGCTGGCTTCCTGTGTGGCTGAGCGGCGGGACAGTATAGGCGAGTCGACCACGCAGCGAAATTCACCGGATATTGCTAACATATTCGGTTCTCCTGACGCATTGGTCAGGCTTTCGACATGCATGGAGCCTTCTGCCTTGGCAACGTTCTTCTCCAACCTGCTAGGCGTCAGCCGCACGGAAACGCGGCCGTTGATGCGTCTTGCCCTGCCCATCTGTGGCGCCCAGTTGGCCCAGGCCGGCATGAGTGTGGCCGACGTGATGATGACGGGGCGGCTCAGCGCCACCGACCTGGCCGCAGTCTCGGTGGGCTCCAGTCTGTGGCTGCCGCTGATGCTATTCATGACCGGCACCTTGATGGGGCTGACGCCCATCGTCGCCCAACTGCTCGGCGCCGGCACCACGGAGCGCATCCGCCCCAGCGTGCATCAGGCGCTGTGGGTGGCCCTCGCCCTGGGCGTGGTGGCGGCCCTGCTGCTGTGGTTCACGGTGATGCCGATCTTCCGTGTAATGGACGTTCCCCCGGAGGTGGCACGCCGCTCGGCAGCCTATCTCTCGGCCGTGGCTTTCGGCATGCCGGGGGTCGCGCTGTTCCAGGCACTGCGTGCCTTCTCCGACGGCATGAACCACACCCGCCCCTCGCTGTGGATCAGCCTGGTAGGGCTCGGGGTGAACATTCCCAGCAACTACGTGCTGATCTACGGCGGCGACGGGCTCACGGCGCTTTTCGGCGACTGGCTGCCCGGTTGGATGCAAGGCCTGCCGGCGCTGGGCGCGCTGGGCTGCGGTATCGCCACAGCCCTCTCCATGTGGGTCATGTGCCTGACCATGATCGCCTACACGCGACGCTCGCGGGCCTACGGCAACGTCTCGCTGTGGCACTCGCCCACCCCGCCCCGCTTGCGTCTGATCGGCGAGCTGCTCTACGTGGGTGTGCCCATCGGCGTGGCGATCTTCGTCGAGGTGACATTGTTCACACTGATCTCGCTGTTCATCGCCAGCCTGGGTGAAGTGACGGTGGCGGCACACCAGGTCGCGTTGAACTACACCTCGATCCTGTTCATGCTGCCGCTGGCCCTGAGCATGGCGCTGACCGTCAGGGTCGGCAACATCCTGGGCCAGGGCAAACTCGAACGGGCACGCATGGTGGCCTGGAACGGCATACTGGTCTCGGTGCTGATCGCACTGCTCAACAGCGCCTTGCTGTGGTTCACGGCAGAGCCGGTCATGGCCCTCTACACTCACGATACGGCCGTGCAACGCCTGGCCCTGTCGCTGGTTCTGCTGGCCATGCTCTATCAGGTGTCCGACTCACTGCAGGTCAACCTAGCCGGCGCCCTGAGGGGCTACAAGGACACCCGAATCGTCATGGTCATCACCCTGTTCGCCTACTGGGCGGTGGGGCTGGCCGGCGGCCACTGGCTGGGTACCCGAGGCCTGCCTGGCTGGAACGAACCGCTGGGGGTGCATGGCTACTGGATCGGCCTGATCGCAGGGCTCACCGTGGCGGCGCTGCTGCTCGGCGAGCGGCTGCGGCGCAGGGCCAAGGGAGTCGCGCATGGCAAGCAGGAGATACCGCTGGACTGAAGCGAAACGCCATCTGACGGCCGGCATGATGGCAGGGCTGATGGCCTTGCTGATGGCAGGCTGCGGCAGCGCTGAGCAGGGTGATGCCAAGCTCATCGAGTACCAGAGAGCGCTCGCCGAAGCCCTGGGACAGCCGGCGCCGGATAGGACGGCGCCACCCAACATTGGCGCCTTTCCCGAACGCGATGAGCGCCTCTTCGAGGTTGCCGAAACCCGCGAGGGCATGCTCAACGTCTATGCCTTGCGCGAATGCCATATCACCCAGTTGGTCGCCGCACGCAATAACCAGCTCGGGCGCGTGGCACCGCCCAGTCAGCAATGGATATACGAACTGGAACTGTGGCGACGCCTGCATGCCTGCTGGCACAGCGACGTACCCGACGGCCTGTCGGAGACGAACCGCGAGCGCCTCGAACGACTCACGCTGATCAAGACCGAGCAACTGCCGAAGGTGAGCTGGAACAGCCTGTTCGATTCCGAAGAGTGGGTGCGCAGCTTCTCCCGCGCCAGTTCCCCCCTGGCACCGGACGATACGCGCGGCATCGAGGCGCAATTCGAAGCCCTCTCCTGGCTGCATCAAGCCACCCTCAATCAGTTCAATCCCGAATGGCAGCATCAGTCGAGTACGCTGGAGAACCACCTCAACTCACTGCGCAGCCGTCCCCTGACCGCCGAACTGCTGCGCGCCCTGGTGCTTGCCGAAAGACGCCTGACCGAAGCGAACGAGCTGCTTGCCGCCAATCTCCGGTCGCAGCGTGGTTGTACCGCGCTTGCCTCTCCTGTCGATGTGCTGAGCGAAGAGATGGCCGACATGGCGGCATTCGCCTGGCTGGACCGGTTGGAGAGCCTGGCGACGCGCTGGCTCGAAGCGATCGACGGCCTGTTCGCAAGCCATGTTCCCCCGCCCGAAGCGGTCGATGACTATCGCCATGCCTGGCTCTCGCTGGAGAACCCCGAGGCCCCCCTGCCTGCCCTGCGCCAGGCACGCAACGAGCATCTGCAGCATTGGCAGGCCCTGGCCAGGCGATGCACGTGAACCCCGGGCCTGCACGAAAAAGGTGCCGACAGGCTTAACTTGGATGCCAACTCTGTGATATTGGTGATTGCGAGAAGGTAGGAGTCGATCCCGTCAGCCTTGCCGTAGCCGTGACCTTGCCGCTCGGCCCATGCAGAATCTGGAGGGAGGAACATGGGTATGACACTGTCACCCCGCCCTGCCCGGGTCATCGACCTGGAAATGATGCGCCAGAAGCTCCAGGCCAAGCGACGCCTGGTGCGTCTCTCCCCCGAGCTGGACGGCCTTGAAATGGTCTACAGCCTGGCCTCGGACCCTGACTCCCTCTACGGCATGCCCATTCTGGCCTGGGGCCTGCGTGAAGATGGCGATGTCGTGGGCCTGGTGCCCTGGATGGAGACGTTGACCTCCTGCCATCAGCTCGACGATGCGGAATACGGCCGTTTCGTCGGCTATCGCGATCCCGAAACCGAAGAGCTGCTCGACTACCCCCCACCCCACAAGGCCTGTGAGCTGGAACACGCCGCCGCCTACTTCGATTACGAAGAGACGCGCGACATCACCCTCATCCAGCAGATTCCCGATACTCAAGGCACCCACGCCCTTTGCATCGATGATGACGATCGCCCCTGGCAGCTGAAGCAAGTGTTCGGCTGGCGTCTGTACAGCGACGGTAACGTGGAAGCTCTGCTGGCCGATGAGTCACTCATCGAGACCACCCCGATCCTGCCCGGCGACGCCTGCCTCTATCCGGGCCGAAGCCGTCACAGGATGGTCTATTTCTTCCAGCGCAGCATCGCCAATCGAATCCGTGAGCAGGACCCCGGTACCCTGGAGGCCCTGGCGCTGATGGTCATGCCCAGCACCTCCGTGAGGGCCGACGGCTAGATACCATCTCTCCTAACCGGCCACAAATGTCCCATCAGGCGATTTGTGGCCGATATTCGGTTTGCGTCTTGAGGACCCCGTAAGCGATATGGATCAGCTTGCGCATTGCTGCCCCCAAGGCCGCCATCTTGCTCTTTCCGTTTCCTGTAAGCCGCTGATATAACGCCGAGATGTCGGGATTCCGCCTCAGCCCAACGACGGCTGCCATGTACAGGCTCTGCCGCAGTTTCGGATTGCCGGCTTTCGACAAGCGGGGACGCCCGCGCACGGAGCTACCCGATTCCCAACTGACGGGCACGAGCCCCGCAAACGCCGCAGCCTGGCGGGCGCTTTCGAAAACGCGGCTACGCAGCATCGCCAACAGTCGGAGAGATACCGCAGGGCCAACGCCGGGAATCGTTTGCAGCAAGGCGCGATCCTGCTTCAAGCCAGGGTGCTGATCGAGGTGGTCATCGACCTCTTGCTGGAGACGATCCCGCTCACGCGTCAATGCCGACAGGATGTCATCGATCGAGCGAAGGATATCGGTTGCCATGGCGAACTCGGCTTTCTCGCGCCGGTTCCGCTCACGCTGAATGTCCTTGTCCAGTGCGTCGAGTCTCGCTGCCAGCGCCTTGAGCTTGCGCACTTCCTCAGGCTCCGGCTGCCAAGCTTCAGGTCGTTGCGTCGCGCCATAGCGTGCCAGCACCACACTGTCCTTCTTATCTGTTTTGCCGCGTACTCCCTGACTACGGGAGAAATCGCGCACCTGCGCGGGGTTTAGGACATAAACCTGGATGCCGGCAGCATGCAGCCAATAGGCCAGCGTTTCGTGATAGATGCTGGTGGCTTCCATCAAGACATGCAACTGATCCAATGGCTCCCCGGTTTGGTGCTCAAGCCATTCCAGCAGGCGCGGAAAGTCCTGCCGCCGATTGCCGAATACACGAGTCTTGACCTTGCCGGTCGCCACATCGCGTAGCCAGGCGCAATCGAGCTTCTGCTTGCTGACGTCGATACCAATCACTGCCATGTCTCGTCGCCTTTCCTTGTTCGTGCAGCCTCACTCCTATTGGGGAGGGGCTTGGATACCATTCAAGCTATCGAGATAGTGGGCATCAGGGGGCATAATCTAGCTCACAGGCTGTAACGCCTCAGGCTCTGTGGATGCTCACCCTGATGCCAAGGCCTGCTGGTAGCTAATCAACAAGCCCGGAGAGACACAAGGCTCTGTCCGAAACCTGGCTGCGCTCGCTGACTTTTCAGACAGAGCCTTGGCACGCAGCAGGGGGGGGTGGCGGTACATCAGCCCAAGCGGATAAAGTAGAGATAGTGGCCGTCCGACTCCTCCTGCGCCACCAGCTCGTGCCCCAGGAAACTGCAGAACTTGGGGATGTCACGGGTGGTGGCGGGGTCCGTCGCCACCACCTTGAGTATTTCGCCGGAGCGCATGTCACGCACCTTGTTGTGCATGAGCATGATGGGCTCCGGGCAGTAAAGACCGGTCGTGTCCAGCTCGACCTGGTGGACGGGCTGCGAGTCGGCGGTATTCGTCATCGATCGACCTCGGCGTAGGGAACTGCTAGATGATAAAGATCATAATCGAACGTCGCATCATGCCTGGCCTGGAAGAGGAATACGAAGAAGCCGCCCGTGAGGCGATGCGTTTCTCTCTCGGTGCCAGAGGGTTCGTCGGCGGCGAAACCCTGGTCGAACGCGGCCGCAGCGACCGGCGTCTGATGATCGTCAAGTGGCGGGATCTGAACGCCTGGAACGAATGGTACACCAGCGAGGAGCGCTCCAGGGTGATGCAGCGCATCCTGCCGCTGCTCACCGAGGACGAGACCATTCGCATCTACGAGCCGTCCTACTGAGACGCCCTGACCTCTGCGCCTGGTCGCTGCAGCTGGCTGACCTCAGTCGTGCAGCCTGACATGCACCGTGACCTCCTCACGATCATGGTAGAGATGACGGCAGCGCAGCGTGGCGCGAACGCCGGCATCTCCCAGCGCCTCTTCCAGCAGAACCAGACAGCGCTGCACCTCCTCCCAGCGTCGTTTCATCGGTAGCTTGAGATTGAAGATCGCCTCCCGGCACCAGCGTCGAATCAGCCAACGCTGAACCATGGCAGTGACCCGAGCCGGTTTGTCGACGATGTCGCAAACCAGCCAATCCAACCGATAGGGCGGCTCCCAGACAAAGCCGTCCTCACGCAGATGCTCGACCATGCCCGTGGCCATCAGCTCGCCCTTCATGGGGCCATTGTCGATGGCATAGACATGCATGCCCCGTGCGACCAATTGCCAGGTCCATCCGCCGGGCGCCGCTCCCAGATCCGCCGCCTGCATGCCCTCCGTCAGGCGCTCGTCCCATTCATCGCGCGGAATGAACTCGTGCCAGGCCTCCTCCAGCTTCAGCGTCGAGCGGCTGGGGGCAGCGGAGGGGAAGCGCAGCCGGCGAATGCCCCCAGGCAGTTCGCTGCGGTTACCGGGGAAGCTCATGCCCAGCTGCACGAGGTCGCCATCCATCCAGAACAGATGTAAACGACGCCCACCGGCCTTGCGACGCAGAGCTCCCCGCTTGCGCAGGGCCGATTCGAGCGGGCGCGTCAGCGCCTTGATCAACCCCGCCAGCGCCTTTCCCTCGTTGGTATCGGGCGTTTCATGCCAGATCGCATCGAAACTCCAGCCGCTCTCCACCACCTGCTTGAGGATGGGAGACAGCCTGTCGTCACGCTCCAACTGCAATGACGGCAGCGCTACCAGGCTCTGACGCGCAAAGATGAGCCGCTCGAATGCCAGCTGTCGATGTAGCTCGTTGGCCGGTCGCTCATCGTCGACGATGAAATTCACGCAGCCTGCCTGTTCGATGAATTCGGCCCTGCCCTGCCAGCCGAGTCGCTCGACATTTGCCGCCACTTCGGCCGCCACATCGGCTTCGAAACCCGGGCGACAGTAGAAGAGCAACTGATCGGGCACCATACGTTCTGCCAGGCTGGACATCGGTGTTTCTCTCACGGATTCGTTGGTGACGCATGGTACCAGCACTAGGCCTTCGCTGTCGGCCACTCCGTAATCGTTTAAACAGCGTCTTTTAAAAATTTCTAATGTGCAATGTTGGTGCGCAAAAAATGGCGATTTGAAAGCGATTTCGACTCATATCAATGTCTAATCCCGACATAGCCTATGCAATTGCTGCATAGTGGTGCACTGAATTATAGTGAGCCCATCCTTTTCACCATCAGGACACAACGATGACTTACGTGCACGACACCCTCGAAGGGCTGAGAAAGAGCAGCCCTGCCCAAAGCGAGTTCTACCAGGCGGCCGAAGAGGTCCTCGAGTGCCTGCGTCCTCTGCTCGAAACGGTGCCGCGCTATCATCAGCACAGCATCATCGAGCGTATCGTCGAGCCTGAGCGTCAGGTCATGTTCCGTGTCAGCTGGGTCGACGATGCCGGCAAGGTGCAGGTCAACAAAGGCTATCGCGTCCAGTTCAACTCAGCTCTGGGCCCCTACAAGGGCGGCCTGCGTTTTCACCCCAGCGTCAACGCCAGCATCATCAAGTTCCTGGGCTTCGAGCAGATCTTCAAGAACGCCCTGACCGGACTGCCCATCGGCGGCGGCAAGGGCGGCTCCAACTTCGACCCCAAGGGCAAGTCCGACGGCGAAATCATGCGCTTCTGCCAGTCGTTCATGAACGAGCTGTATCGCCATATCGGCGCGACCATCGACGTGCCGGCCGGCGACATCGGTGTAGGCGCCCGCGAGATCGGTTACATGTATGGCCAATACAAGCGCCTTACGGGCAGCTATGAAGGCGTCTTCACCGGCAAGGGGCTGAACTGGGGCGGGTCGCTGGGCCGCAAGGAAGCCACCGGCTACGGTGCGGTCTACTTCGCGCAGAACATGCTCGAGGCGCGCGGCGACAGCATCACCGGCAAGACCTGCCTGGTATCCGGCGCCGGCAACGTGGCCATCTATACCATCGAGAAGCTCTACCAGCTCGGCGCCCGACCCATCACCTGCTCGGACTCCCGCGGCACGATCCATCATCCGGAAGGTATCGATCTCGACACGCTCAAGCTGCTCAAGGAGGTCAAACGCACCTCGCTGCGTGAGTATGTGGAATACCATCCTGAGGCAACGTACATCGATGCTCTGGACTACCCGAGCGACGGCCATGCCGTATGGCGCATCAAGGGCGAGATTGCCTTCCCCAGCGCCACGCAGAACGAAGTGACCGAGGCCGACGCCATGGCGTTGCTCGGCAACGGCGTACACTGCATCAGCGAAGGCTCCAATATGGCCTCCACCGCTACCGCCGTCGACCGCTTCCTCGAAGCCAGGATCGCCTACGGCCCCGGCAAGGCGGCCAACGCCGGCGGCGTGGCCACCAGTCAGCTCGAGATGGCGCAGAACAGCAGCATGCAGCAGTGGTCGTTGAAGAAGGTCGACACCAAGCTGCAGGCGATCATGGCAGGTATTCATCGGCAGTGTGCGGGCACCGCCGAGGAGTTCGGCGAGCCCACCAACCTGGTGCTGGGCGCCAACATCGCCGGGTTCCGCAAGGTGGCCGATGCCATGATCGATCAAGGCGTCGTCTAAGCCGCTCCATCCAGGCCGTCGGGCTCCCGATGGCCGAACACGACAAAGCCCTGGCCTTCTCGGCCAGGGCTTTGCTTCATACGGGCACCTTCTTACCTACCGCCCGCTAAGCAGCCAGCTTCAAGCCCACCAGGCCGGCAAGGATCAGCACCAGGCTGAGCAGCCGCAGCGGCGAAGCGCTATCGCCATAGATCAGAATGCCCAGCAAGACCGTACCCACCGCACCAATGCCTACCCAGATGGCGTAGGCGGTACCCACGGGCAGCACCTTCATTGCCTGTGCCAGCAGATAGAAACTGGCCACCATGGCCAAGATCGTGAGCAGACTGGGGAGCGGTCGGGTAAAACCGTGTGACGCCTTCAGGCCCAACGCCCACGCCACTTCGAGAAGACCGGCAACGACCAACAACAACCAGGCCATTGAGATTTCCTTCTGAGGGTCCGAGGCCGTCCCCGGGTTGGCAGCACACCATCGGGTCGTCCCGCTGGCGATCGGAGCCATTTTAGGCCCCCCAAACGGCGAAACCCAGCCTCTTTCGAAGCTGGGTTTCTGAAGAAGTGCCTGACGACCCGGGCGGCGCTCCGCTACTCTCCGTGGGAGGCCCCT
>NZ_BAEU01000097.1:0-43108 GCF_000246875.1 Halomonas sp. KM-1 | reverse complement strand
GGTGAAACGCAGCTCCTGACCACCCCGCTTTACCTTCGCGGCCAGCCACCAGCGCCCTGGCAAGCTACCAACTCGAATCGTATTGCGTTATCCCGGGAGATCTTGAATAGTGTCAGCTGGGACGGTGAGTGCTATCTCGTCACCCCCGCACCAGGGGAGCGTTTCGATTATCTGGAGAATGGCGACCTCGCTGCTTTCGGCCCCACGGAAAGCTGCGACCGGCCGGGACACTATCTGATCGAAGGTGCCGGCGGCTTGTATATCGGCCAGTTGGAACTCAGTGAAAACGGCGAGCCAGTGTGCCGTAGCGAGGATGATGTCGGAGCCTTGCCGACCCCGCTGGAGGCCTCAGAGAAAATCGTGGGGCGGCTACTGGCACGCTGGCGAATGGAAGGCGCCTGAGTGGCGCCACTCTACCTTCATTCCACTTCAAGAACGTCGACCTGATCGGTAGTCCGACGAGGCTCACTGCCGATCAGATATCGCCGCGAATAGCTGGCCACCTGCCCCAGCCCATGCCGGGCGCTCCTGACCAGTTCTCCTTCCAAGTGCTCCCCTTGATCGCCGATTCGCTCGCGCACGGCAGGCGGCTGCACGCTGGCCTCCACAAGGTTGACGGTAATGAGGTAGCCGCCATCCGGCAGGCCGCTACCGGGACCGAAGGGCCCTGTGGCAAAACCACCGTTTTCGACCACGGTGCGCGATTGCCAGCGCACACCGCTCAACTCGCGCTCCACTATCACCAGCAGCCGCGTCTCGTCAGGCAGGTTGGTCTCTCCATCGATCATCAAACGACGATCGCTACGCAGGGTAGCCGAGGCGTGCATTTCGACCGCCAGCGGCTCCACTTCGACCGGTTCTTCCACCGGCTCGGTAACGTCAGTCGGCTGTTCGAGTTCGGCCTCCTCCTCCGCCGGTGTGCCATTGCCGTCGCCGCCACAACCCGCCAGCCATACCGCAGCCATCAGGCTTATACAGGATCGACGCCATGCCTTCATGCCTTTCTCCTGACCGAACATTGCCCTACTAGACTAACACTCCGGCAGCCGACAAGTCCTGCCCAGCGCGCATCCTTCGCCCGACGCGACCGAATGCCCCCCTCCTTGATAGGGACAACATATGACGACATGGGCTCCCCGGGAGCAGAGACTATCTCTCTTTATCAGTGAGCAATAATTCGTAATGCCAATGCTCGTAGGGCAGGCAGGGAGTCACCTGCTCACCAAACTGCGCCAGCCTGGCAGCCACCTCTGAGCACTCTACCTGTGAAAAGAATGGACCGATGGCTCGCTCCCTCTCAGCTTGCATCAGACTGAAGTGAAACAGCGCCTGGGGCAAGACACCCGCGCCCAGACTCAGCTGTCGCTCCCCCTTCAGCCTGCCCGCTGCGTCGGCAAGAGCACTGCACAGGTTTACATGCCCGGCCGTAATGGCGCCATCAACGTCAGTTACGACATCATTGCGCCCACCCAGGTGGCAAATTTCCTTGTAAAGTTGAAGCAGCGCCAAAGCCTGCTGACGGAAATGGCCATGCCGTTCTGCATCCTCCCATGCCGCGGCGGCTTTTCTATCGGTCTTTACTTCCCGCTCCAGCTCTTTCTTTTCAACCGAAGCCTCGATACTTCGACTAAGCACAACCCAGACAGGCAAGGCCAATGCGAGAAGCAGGCAAACCACCATGGTGCGAAGAAAAGCACCTTTTCTGATTGTCTTTTCATTGCCTATAAACATTCTATCCCTCTCTCAGATTACTGAATCGCCTGAAAAACCAACAACCCACAGGTGACAATCCAGCAGCCAATATCATTGCAGAGAGCTATAGAGTGTCGGGCTTCGTGACATACCGTAAGGGTTGCAACGCGAGACACGCTCACCCAGCCGTATCAAACGTTCCGCAATCTCTACGCACTCCTCCTGAGTCAAGAAAGGCCCCATGACCTGCTCTTTTTTTTGGGAATGAAACATAAATTCATGCAGCTTCGGGTAAAAACCGCCTCCCCCACTGAGCCGATCGGCATAAGTATCGACCATGCTTGCTGCATCGGCAAAAACATTACATAGTGCTTCATAGCGCAATAAATAAGAAGGGCGCAGCGAGCTCTTTCCTTCATCGCTGAAGTGCTCTGCGAGCAGGCAGTAAAACCGCTGCGCATCGAGAATACTCAAGGAACGCAAAAAAACGTCCTCATCGACTCGCAACAATTCCGCAGCTTGTGCGGAGTAGGAGCTCTTGATTTTTTCATACATGGTCATTTCGGGCTCCTGGCCGACAGCAGCACTCATACTAACTCCATGCGGCCAGAACAACATCCACGACATGAAAGATATAAAAGACACGATTGCAACAATAGGGCCATTTTCTTCAAGAAGTTTCGATCCCGCCTTCCAAATTAGCCTGATCATTTTTCTTCTCCTGCGCTCACGATTCCCTGGTGATATTTGCGTATTCTTGACAGCACCTCTTGTATATCAGACAGCCTCAACCGACATGAGCCGAACGCCGAGGATGCTCACCTCTTACCTGACTGAAAATTCCCATCCAGCCCAAGAACGCCAATGCACGGCCAACCGGACGTTCGTCTTGTTTGGCCACGCTGGCTGACGGCTGTCTACCCTGCCATCGTTGGCAGGCAAAGAAATTAACGCACGTTAAGTTTCTGCAGCTTAATTTTCATTCCGTTTCGCTTTGACCAAAAGTGTATACTATGAGTTACAGTTATCGCTCCCGCCCCACCTGATCGTCACCCTATGTCGGCAACCGCTCCGCTCGCGAGCAGCTTATGAGCAAAGAAAAACCCGGCGCTGCGCCAGGCTTCAAGCGATGTGGTTCCTCTCCAGCTCACCAAGACCTCTGTCCTGCATCCAGGGCGCCACAAGCAAGCCGCGCCAACAAATCACAAAGATGAGCCACAAAGAACGAGCCCCCAGCAATACCGATACTGGGGGCCAATATATTGCTTTATTCAAGATTTCAAGATAAATGTAGAACTCCCTGGCCTGCATGACGTCCTGTCTCGCCCGGCCATCCCTGTTCCTTTCTGTTCGGGCTTCCTGCCTCGTTATCATTAACAATAGCCAGGCTTCCGCCATGATCAAGAAGACTTGAGAAACTGAACGTTTCCTTGTGCATCAAAAGCCCGGCCATGGGCCGGGCCGTATTTACGCGTCCCTGGTGAGAGATTGCCGACACGCAAATACCTCGCAGCGACAGAGAGCCTCACTGCGCTCGATCGGCCGGTTTGCCATGCTTTCCTGCAGGACGGTACAATTTTGCTCATCCGCCAGCGGCTGACGCAGCGGCTACGAACGCTCGTTCCCTTTCAGGTGCTTGATACTGCATGTCTATGACAGGGGGCGATGCCATCCCCACCGGCCTTGGCTGCGCACCGATGCCTCACCGCCGCAAGTCCGGTCCCAGCTTATCAGCGTGGCTCGAACATGGCTCTCTTCCTGCTCATCTTTGCCGTTTGCTTGTTCATTATCGGCGGCATGGTGCTGGTGCTTCTCTTTTCACGTACGCCCCGTTACCGCACCGAGCCGGAGCAGTTGCTGGAGCTGTTCGACAAGGCGATCGCCAACCAGGTCGGTGAGACCGAGTGGAACGTCGTGATCAACTATCCGATTCGCCACGACGACTATCTCGACGGTGTGAGACGGCGCGCCCAGCATTTGATGCAGGAGCACGGTCGCCCCTGGCAAGTGGCTCAGGGCAAGCCCCTGCTCAACAAGACGGGCCAGGCAGAGCTGACGGCATTACGCAACCACCTTGATGCCCACCTGCGGCTGCGTGAAAGGCAACGCAACGAATCGTAGCGTTGACACAACATTGATGTGGTAAGCTCTGTTACGACAGCCACATGCGGGAGGCCCTCATGTCCAGCGTCATACGCCAGATTCCGCTCGATACCGCCACTCAGCACCACTCCCATGACTTTCATCAGATCGTGATCGGTCTGCAGGGCCGGGCGGAGTTCGAAATCGAGGGCCTGGGTGGCGCCATCTCTGCCCTTTCCGGCTGCATCGTGCCTGCCAACCACGTTCACTACTATGTCGGCCAGGGCCAGAACCGCCAGCTCATCCTCGACCTTCCGGCAGATGCCCCTTCGCTCACCGGCTATCATCATGAGCTGTCACGCCTGTTCGACGCACCGCGCTTCTTCGCCCTGGACAAGCCGCTCCAGCACTATCTCGACTTCCTGCTACTCGAGCAGGGCGATAGCCAGGACGGGTTGAGCTCGGCACAGAGCGACCGCCTGGCCGCGACCTTTCTCGGCTGCCTGCACGCCAGACTCGGCGGAGAAACGTCGCCACCGGCAAAACGCCGTCTGAACCTTGCCAAGCTCGACCGCTTCATCGACCGGCACCTGGCGGCACCGATCTCCGTGGCCGACCTTGCCGGGCAGGCCTGCCTCAGCGAAGCCCACTTCAGCAGCTGCTTCCGTGAGCAAACCGGCCTGTCGCCGTGGCAGTACGTACGCCGACGGCGCCTGGAGGCCGCCCGCCGGCTGCTCGAGGAGAGTCGCATGCCATTGTCACAGATTGCGGTGAGTACCGGCTTTGCCCATCAGAGTGCGCTGTCGCATGCGTTTCGCAGTGCTTTCGGCTGCCCGCCGAGCCAGATCCGGCGCGCCGTTCTGGATCGCCCCTCCCCTCTCGACATCACCAACCGACTACAACATACGACTTAAGTCTAAACTTCAATGGCACTGCGGCATTCTGCCGCGAAATTCATAAATCCTTCCCGGTTTTTGGCAAGCAGCCCAGTTCAACCGGCCCTACAGTCAAGGAAGACACACCCATGTTCGGGCAGAGCGCCACGCACATGGCGTTTTGCCGTTCTGGAACGGGTGGATACCCGGGGGATTCCTATGCTCAATGCCGATACCATGCTGAATGCTGCTACCTGGCAGCAGGATCTCGATAGTCTGTTCTCGCGTATCAGCGAACATTACGTCGTGGACGAAGAGACCTTCGTCAAGGAGCTAGTCAGCGTACTCAGCGCCAATCCCGAGGATTTCCGGCGCATTGCCAGCAAGACCGCCGAACTAGTGCGCGAAGTCCGCGAGATGGATACCGCCGTCGATACGATCGATCAGTTGTTGCAGCAGTACAGCCTCGACACCCACGAAGGGCTGATGCTGATGTGCCTGGCCGAAGCCATGCTGCGCATTCCCGATACGGCCACGGCCGACGCGCTGATCGAAGACAAGCTCGGTCCCGCCGACTGGAAGGCCCATGTCGGGCAGAGCGACTCCTGGCTGGTCAACGCCTCCACCTGGGGGTTGCTGATGACCGGCCACGTGGTCACCCTCGACAAGCCGCGCGACGGTAAGCCTTCGGGCTTCATCAACCGCCTGGTCAATCGCATGGGTGAGCCGGTGATCCGCCGCGCCATGTACGAGGCGATGAAAATCATGGGTAAGCAGTTCGTGCTCGGCCGCGACATCGACGAGGCGCTGAAGCGCTCCCGTCCGCTGTTCGACAAGGGCTATACCTACTCCTACGACATGCTGGGCGAAGCAGCACGCACGCGGGCCGACGCCAAGCGCTACTTCGACGACTATGCCAAGGCCATCCAGCAGGTCGGGCTGACCAGCACCAAACTCACCGAACGAACCCCGGCGCCTTCGGTATCGATCAAGCTCTCGGCGCTGCACCCGCGCTACGAGTTCGGCCGTCGCGAGCAAATCCTACGCGAACTGGTGGGCAGCGTAAGCGAATTGGTGACCATGGCCCGCGAGCGTAACGTGGCGCTGACCATCGACGCCGAGGAAGTGGATCGCCTGGAGCTATCGCTGGAAGTGTTCCGTGCCGTCTACGAGAGCGACGCCTGCAAGGACTGGGGACACTTCGGCCTGGTGGTGCAGGCCTATTCCAAGCGTGCCCTGCCGGTGCTGCACTACCTCAATCGTCTGGCCGAGCGTCAAGGCGACGAGATCCCCGTGCGCCTGGTCAAGGGCGCCTACTGGGACAGCGAGATCAAGGAGTCCCAGCAGCTAGGCGTCGAGGGCTATCCGGTCTATACCCGCAAGGCCTGCACCGACGTAGCCTACCTGGTCTGCGCGCGTTTCCTGCTCTCCGACCAGACCCGCGGTCGCATTTTCCCCCAGTTCGCGACGCATAACGCCCACACCATCAGCACCATCCTCGAGATGGCCGACGAGGCGACCCGGCCGTTCGAGTTCCAGCGCCTGCACGGCATGGGCGAGGCGCTCTACGACGCGGCCCTCAAGCGCGCCCCCAAGGGTACCTATTGCCGTATCTACGCGCCGGTGGGAGCGCACAAGGATCTACTGCCCTACCTGGTGCGCCGGCTGCTCGAGAACGGTGCCAACTCCTCGTTCGTGCACCAACTGGTCGACCCCAAGGTGCCGGTGGAGACCCTGTGCGTGCACCCGGTGGAGACGCTGAGCCAGTATCGCACCTTCTCCAACCCACGGATTCCGCTGCCGAAGGACATCTACGGCGCAAAACGACACAACTCGAGGGGAGTCAACCTCAACGTGCGCAGCCATTACGAACCGCTGATGAAGGCCATGTCGGGCTTCATGGAACGCAGCTATGACGTCGCCCCCCTGCTGGCCTTCGATGTACAACGCAACCCGGCCAACGTGCACGAGGTATTCAGCCCCTATGACCGCCGTCAGCGGGTCGGCAGCGTGCAGTGGACCACCCGCGACCAGGCCGCCCGCGCGGTGGATGCCGCCTGGGCCGCATTCCCGCGCTGGGAAGCCACGCCGGTAGCCGAGCGCGCCGCCATCATTCGCCGCCTGGGCGACCTGATGGAAGAGAATCTGGCCGAGCTGATGACGCTGTGCTCCCGCGAGGGCGGCAAGCTGCTCACCGACGGCGTCGACGAGATCCGCGAGGCGGTGGACTTCTGCCGTTATTACGCCATGCGCGCCGAAGAGCAGTTCGGTGAGCCCCTCGAGCTGCCCGGCCCCACCGGCGAATCGAACCGCCTGATGCTGGGCGGCAAGGGCGTGTTCGCCGCCATCAGCCCGTGGAACTTCCCGGTCGCGATCTTCTGCGGTCAGGTGGTAGCAGCTGCCGTGGCCGGCAACAGCGTGCTGGCCAAGCCCGCCGAGCAAACCTCTATCGTGGCTCACCGTGTCATCGAGCTGCTGCACGAGGCCGGCATGCCCCGCGACGTGGTGCAGTTGCTGCCGGGCGACGGCCCCACCGTGGGCAGCGTCCTCACCTCCGACCCGCGCATCACCGGGGTGGTCTTCACCGGCGGCACCGACACCGCGCAGATCATCAACCGCGCTCTGGCCGCTCGCGAGAACGCCCCGCTGCCGGCACTGGTCGCCGAAACCGGCGGCATGAATGCACTGATCGTCGACTCCACCGCCCTGCCGGAGCAGGTCGTGGCCGACGTGATCCAATCGGCTTACCAGAGTGCCGGCCAGCGCTGCAGCGCGCTGCGCGTGCTCTACCTTCAGGAAGACGTGGCCGACCGGGTCATCGAGATCCTGCGCGGCGCCATGGACGAGTTGCACGTCGGCGATCCCCGTGACCTGGGCACCGACGTGGGCCCGGTGATCGACGAGGATGCACGCAAGAACCTGCTGGCGCATATCGAGAAGCTCAAGGGCGAGGGGCGCCTGTTGGCCGAGACCCGCCTGGATCCGGCCCACACCGCGCATGGCACCTTCGTGCCGCCGGTGGCCTTCAGCATCGACGCCATCGACGCCCTCGAGCGGGAACAGTTCGGCCCGGTGCTGCATGTGGTGCGCTACAAGGCCAGCGAGATCGAGAAGGTGCTCGACTCGATCAATGCCAGGGGCTACGGGCTGACCTTCGGCGTACATAGCCGCAATGAATCCTTTGCACAGCTCGTTGCGCAGAAGATTCGCGTTGGCAACGTGTACATCAACCGGAATATCATCGGCGCCGTCGTGGGTGTGCAGCCGTTCGGTGGGCAAGGTCTTTCCGGTACCGGCCCCAAGGCGGGCGGACCGCACTATCTGCTGCGTTTCGCCACGGAGAAGACCGTGACCGTCAATACCGCCGCGCTGGGCGGTAACGCGTCACTGCTTGCGCTGGGAGACGAGTAACCGCGCTCGTCATTGACCACAACAACATTTGAAGGAACCCCTCATGGTTCAGAATAACATGGCTATCGGTTTCACCTTCGTGGTGTACCTCTTGTTGATGCTTGGCATCGGTATCGTCGCCTACAAGCGTACGACCAACCTTTCCGACTACATCCTTGGCGGGCGCTCGTTGGGGCCCTGGACTTCGGCGATCTCCGCCGGAGCCTCGGACATGTCGGGCTGGCTGCTGCTCGGCCTGCCCGGCGCCGCCTATGTCAGCGGCATCTCTGCCAGTTGGATCGCCGTGGGCCTGCTGATCGGCACCTGGCTCAACTGGCTGATCGTGGCGCGCCGTCTGCGCCTCTACAGCTTCAAGGTCAGCGATGCCCTGACGCTGCCCGAATACTTCGCCAACCGCTTCCGCGATAAGTCGCAGCTGCTACGGGTGATCTCGGCGATCTTCATTCTGCTGTTCTTCCTCTTCTATACCAGCTCCGGCCTGGTCGCCGGCGGACGACTGTTCGAGACGGTGTTCGGCTACGATTACACGCTGGCCGTCACCATCGGCACCGTAGCAGTGATCTCCTACACCTTCTTCGGCGGCTTCCTGGCAGTCTCCTGGACCGACCTGATCCAGGGGCTGATGATGGCGGCAGCTCTGGCCATCGTGCCGATCATCGCCTTCGGCGACCTGGGCGGCACCACAGGTGCCGCTGCGGCGCTGGCGGCGGAGAGCGAGTACATGCTGGCCTGGTTCCGCGACGCTTCCACCGGTGAGACGCTGACCTTCATCGGTATCGTCAGCTCGCTTGCCTGGGGCCTGGGCTATTTTGGTCAGCCGCACATCCTGGCGCGCTTTGCCGCCATTCGCAGCGACCGTGACATCCCCGCCGCTCGCCGCATCGCGGTGACCTGGACCGCCATCGCCCTGATCAGCTCTGTGGCCGTGGGCCTGCTGGGTGTCGGCTTCGTTCAACGCGACCTGGCCGATGGCGAAACCGTGTTCATGGTGATGGTCAATCTGATCTTCCATCCGGTGATCGCCGGTATCCTGCTCGCCGCCATCCTGGCCGCGATCATGTCCACCGCCGACTCGCAGCTGCTGGTCTCTTCCTCGGCGCTGACCGACGACTTCTACAAGGCGATCTTCCGCAAGGATGCCAGCCAGACCGAGCTGGTCTGGGTCGGCCGCTTCGCCGTCATCGCCATCGCCATCGTCGCTTACCTGCTGGCGCTCAACCCCGATGCCACCGTGCTCGACCTGGTCGCCTACGCCTGGGCCGGCTTCGGCGCCGCCTTCGGCCCGGCACTGATCATGTCGCTCTACTGGCGCCGCATGAACAAGTGGGGTGCCCTGGCCGGCATCGTGACCGGTGGCGTGACCGTGGTGGTCTGGGCCGAGCTGTCCGGCGGCATCTTCGACCTCTACGAGATCGTGCCGGGCGTGATCCTTGCCTACATCGCCATCGTGGTGGCGAGCCTGGCCACGGAAGAGCCCGACCTGCGTGTCACAGCCGACTTCGACACCTTCGACGAAGCGTAATCGACAGGCAGTAGCTCACCGTAGACGAAAGCCGCCCTCGGGCGGCTTTCTCGTCCTTGCTCAAGCAACCCCTCATGCCAGCCACAGGGCGCGAACGACCACCAGCAAGGTGAAGGCGGCCAGGGCCGCCAGGCTGATCGGCGGGCTGGTGGCCTGACGCTGCCAGTAGCGCCGCAACTCAAGCCCCAGCGGTTGCATGAATGCCGCTCCCAAGGCCCATACGCCCAGCGCAATGGCGGGCAGCCTCAGCGCCATGGGCAGTCCGCTGATGAGCGCGGGCTGCACGAGCAACCACAGCGCAAGCGCCGCAGCCAACAGCATCGCGCCGAGATTGAGCCAGATGGGGGGGGTCTGTACCTCGACTCGCATCGTCTGCCTCCTGCTTTTCCTATTCAAGGCTTAGCTGCAAGTGCTCTGTCTCGCCATGATGCAGCACAGCAATAATTGTACAGCTCGCCTACCTTCGCCAGCATATGCGCGCTCATGAAATTAGAGAGCCTTGGCATTACGACAATCAATCAAGCCAATCAGTGCCATAACAAATTTAAACAAGACTTTTAGAAACAGTGTTCGTATAGTTGGAGGCGTTCAACACTGCCGGGACTCCGGCTCGAGTGAAAACTGGAGGACGCTGTTATGAAACCGATTCGCCTGATTCCCGTAGTAGCTCTCGCTGCTGGCTTTACCTTCGCCAGCCAGGCAGCCCTGGCCTACAGCGCTGGCGACGCCTTCGTGCGTGGCGGCGTCGCTCAGTCGGACGTTCGCTCGGACAACGGCCAAGCCGGTGGCGTGGATTTCGATCTCGGCACGGCACGGGGCTTCACCTTCGGCGCCGGCTACCTGTTCACCGACAACATCGGTATAGAGCTGAACAGCTCCGAGAAGTTCGAGCATGACGTCGCGCTGGGTGGCGCCGACCTCGGCACCATCGACCGCATGCCGGTGAACCTGCTGGTCAACTACTACCCGCTGGGCGGCTTCGACTCCCGCGTGCAGCCCTACGTGGGTGCGGGCCTCAACTACACCCGCTTCTCCGGCGAGCCGGAGGGTGTCGACGCCCGTCGCTCCTATGGCGCCGTGGGTCAAGTGGGGATCGATCTGGCCATCACCGACAACTTCATGCTCAACGGCTTTGCCAACTATGCCGACGTCGATGCGCGCCTCTCCACTGATGACGGGGCTTTAGGCACAGTCAAGGTGGACCCGATGACCATCGGCGGCGGCGTGACCTTCCGCTTCTGAGCGAACAAGACACCACGTCTCCCTATACGCCGGGCCATGAGCCCGGCGTTTTCATTGGCGCATCGGGCGCATAATGAATATATTGAACACCTCTTTAATTTCAGATGGAACTGTTGCCCTGGATCAAGAATTGCCTCGCAGCCGCTGAGTAGACTCCTTTCATCGTATGGCAGCTTCACAACTGCCCCTTTGAAACGACAGGAGTCGACCCATGCGCAATTACACCCTTTCCACGCTCGCTACTGCCGGCCTCGCCGCGACAGCACTGCTGGCCAGCAGCCAGGCGCTCGCCTATAACCAGGGCGATTTCATCACCCGCGTGGGCGTTGCCCATGTCGACCCCAAGAGCAACAATGGCAGCCTGGCGGACGGCACCATCGACGTCGACGTTCGCAGCGACACCAACCTGGGCTTCACCCTGGGTTACCTGTTCCACGACAACTTCGGCGTCGAGCTGCTGGCGGCGCTGCCGTTCAAGCATGACATTCGGCTGAATGGTGAGGATCTTGCTTCCACCAAGCATCTGCCACCGACCCTGACCGTGCAGTACTACCCCCTGGGCGGTACCGGCGCACAGCTGCAGCCCTATGCCGGTATCGGCCTCAACTACACGCATTTCTTCAGTGAGAAGAGCGAGCTCGGCAATCTGGAACTCGACAGCTCCTGGGGCCTGGCAGGCCAGTTGGGTCTCGACGTGCGCTTGGATGACAACTGGGGCCTCAATGCTGCCGCCTGGTACATCGATATCGATACCGACGTCAGCCTGGGCGGTACCGACCTCGGCAAGGTCAGCGTCGACCCCTGGGTCTTCATGGCCGGCATCAGCTACCGTTTCTGAGGAGTACGCTGACGCAACAGGGTCCGCCGACTGGCGGACCCTGTTGCTTTCAGCTCAATTATCCGTGACCAACCGGTCGATCTCTTCCACTGCCTTGCACAGCAGCAGGCGGTCGTTGGCGCGCGCTCCCTGCTGCGCCAGGTAAGTCTCCAGCACCGGCGCCACATCGCACTTCTCCGGCATCGGCGCTTCCGCTTCGATCAGTGCATCGAGCCTGGCGATGAACACGAAGCGCAGCCACTGCGGCAGGTCCATGGTGTCGATGCAAAAGGGTTGCTGGCTCTCGTACGCGTCGGGCGTCGGAGCACTCATGCGCCACATGTTGGTGGCTTTCATCGTGGCTTCGAGGCGGCGCAAGGCCACATCGAGCTCATCGTGGACCGTCATGTCGAAATACCTGAAGCGAATGTACCTTCATTATATCCCTCCAGCCCCGCCTTCTGGCCAGGACCGCCAGCGGACTGTTCACAGATTCGCTGCAAGAGACTGTGGATAAGCTTTGGAAACCTGCTCCGGTAGCAGAGAATACGGGGCTTCGCCAGGCATGCTCATTTCTTGATCAGATTGCGACGATCCGCGCCGACGAGTGGCTGACAACCCCCCGGCCGTCACGGTAGAGTGCACGCTCAAAAGGGAGCCGATATGCAGCCGATTCATTCGCTTCATGATTTTTTCCTCCGCACCGGGGCCGATGTGCATCTCTACCACATGGGGCGCCGGGTCGAACCGTGCTCCATGGCGACCCTGGCAAGCCTGGAGGACGATGGAACCGCCTGGCCGCTGCCCTGGCAGGGTCAGGCGCGCCTGGGCATCGTCTTTCGTCTGGGTGACCTAACCGATCCGCTGATCTGGTTTCTGGCACTGCCGCTGGACGAGCAGGGGCAACTGGTAGCGGCACCGCGGGATGCCTTCCTGCAGCGCCTGCTGGTCACTCTGGGGCGCAACGTGGAGCGCGCCGGTCGCGAGCCCGAACATCAGGGACAAATCGACAATCTGATGCACGACAACCCGCTGGCCTTCACGCCATCGCTGCCCTTTCAGGCCATGCTGCATGCACGTGCCACCTACGATCTCGACAAGCCGGCGAGCCCCCATCTGGAGCCGGTGGAAGCCTATCTCAGCGGCCAACAGCCGGTAGACTGGCAGTTTCTCGGCTTGCAGGGGCTGGCCGATTTCGTCGTCCGCCTCGACAGCGAATCGACCCAGGCGTTGATCGCTTCGCTGCCGCAGCTGCCCAATGAGGTGCTGGTGACACTGTGCTATTGCCTCGAGCACATGGCCATTGCCGATGGGCTCGCCACCGCGCTGCGACACCGGGGCGAGCAGGCAGCCCAAGCCGGCGATCTGGAAACCCTGTGCGCCTGCGTACGCGCCGTGGGTGGCGCCAGCCCGGCACTGGCCGGCGCCTGGTACGATGCCCTGCTGGACGACCCGGCCGCCTGCGGCCCCGACCTGCTGGCCGCCATTGCCGCGCGGGGCTGGAACCACCTGGAACACGGCGAGCGGCTGCCACGTTTCCTCGAGCGACTGGCGCAGCAGCCAGGCACCGACTTCGCCTCTGCCGCACGCGACCTGGCGCTGATTCCCCGTCTGCGCCTGCCCGTGCTGATGGTGCTGCGCGAATCGCAGCGGGAAACCCCCATCGGCCAGCGTTTGGCCGAGCTGGGCCATTGAGTGTGGATAGCGGGACATAATGATATGAAGGAACTGCCCTATACTCCGAAGGCCGTCATCGGCCGCCTCGAGATGGCTAGCCTGCCGACCATCGGCATGACCGTTTGCGCCAAGATCGATACCGGCGCCTATACCTCGGCGCTGCATGCGGAAGATATCGAAATCTTCGAGGAAGAGGGTCATCTCTGGGTCAGCTTCACGACGCGCAGCGGCGGGCTGGAGTCGCCACCGCACCAGCACCGCACCCATCTGCACGACCGCCGTCGGGTGACGAGTTCCAACGGTCACAAGGAGTGGCGCTACGTGATTCGCACACTGATGCAGCTTGGCGAACTCGAAATGATGGTGGAACTGACCCTGACCGACCGCAGTGACATGCGCTACCCCATGCTGCTGGGCCGACGCGCCCTGCGCCGACTGCTGGTGGCGCCCGGCGTCACCTTCCTGCACGGCGAACCCTGACCCACTCGGCCATACGTCCGGAGCCCAAGATGCACATCGCGCTGCTGTCACGCAATCGCAACCTCTACTCCACGCGACGCCTGGTGGAGGCCGCCGAACAACGCGGCCACAAAGTGCGGGTCATCGACACCCTGCGCTGCTACATGAGTATTGCCGCCCACCACCCCTCGATTCACTACAAGGGTGAAGAGATCGAGCGCTTCGATGCGGTCATTCCCCGCATCGGGGCGTCGGTGACCTTCTACGGCTGCGCCGTGCTGCGCCAGTTCGAGATGATGGGCACCTACGTGCTCAACGACTCGGTCGCCATCACCCGCTCGCGGGACAAGCTGCGCTCGCTGCAGTTGCTGTCGCGCAAGGGCCTGGGCCTGCCGATTACCGGCTTTGCCCACTCCCCGGACGACATTCCCGATCTGATCACCATGGTCAAGGGCGCACCACTGGTCATCAAGCTGCTGGAGGGCACCCAAGGCATCGGTGTGGTGCTGGCCGAGACCAACCAGGCCGCCGAATCGGTGATCCAGGCCTTCATGGGCATGAAGGCCAACATCATGGTTCAGGAGTACATCAAGGAGGCCCGTGGCGCCGACATTCGCTGCTTCGTGATCGGCGACAAGGTGGTCGCCTCGATGAAACGGCAGGCGGCCGAAGGCGAGTTCCGCTCCAACCTGCATCGCGGCGGTACGGCCAGCCTGATTCGCATCACGCCGGAGGAGCGCTCCACGGCCATTCGTGCAGCCAGGGCGATGGGGCTGCGGGTCGCCGGCGTCGATCTGCTGCGCGCCAATCATGGACCGGTGATAATGGAGGTCAATTCCTCACCGGGGCTGCAGGGAATCGAGACGGCTACCGGAAAGGACATCGCCGGGCTGATCATCGAGCACATCGAGAAGAATGCCAGCGCCTCGCGCAAGGCACCGCCCAAGCCCAAAGGGTAATTGCGAGAAAAGCGCCTGTTTTTGTAGAAAGGCTACTTATTTCGCCTGCGGGGGTAGCAAAACAGTGTTTCCCCCGCCACAATCTGCGTCACCGGAGGAGGTGACCGCTCATGTTTCTCGACAATCGCCAGGTGGCGATGGACAGCGTATTGGAAGCGCTGGCTGACAGCATCGACTATTTCCAGGACAATCTCGAGCGCCTGCGCCCTTCCCTGCGTGAAACGCTCAAGCCGCACTACGAGGCACGCGCCAAGGCCCTGCAGAAGCTCCGTGAGCTGGCCAGACGGCACCTCAAGCTACTCCCGCGCGATGCCGACGTCGAGCGCGACGACTACATGTGGCTGTGGAGCCGCCTGAAGAGCTTCGTCGGCAACGAGAGTCAGGTCGTCATCGGCGAACTGCTCGAGCAGGAGCGCGTGCTGATGCAGGCTCTGGCCACGCTTTACACCCACCCCCTGCCGAATCCGCTCGAGCCGGTCGTGGAGCAATGCTGGAAAGAGTGCCGGGCGCTGATCCGCGAACTCTACCGACTGCAGAAAGAGCGCCGGCGCTGAACTGAGAAGCCGCTACTCGAAGTCCAGATCGGGCTCGATATCCAGCAGTTGCCGCCAGGTCGGCGGCACGATCTGCAGCGGCTCCAGCGGCCCCAGGAAGTAAGGCTCACGCCCCCATACATAGAGGTCGCCCACGGTGGCGGCACGCGCCATCCACTCCCTCGCCTGTAACCGCCACAGACCTGCCACCGGGCGCGAAGGCGCGCTGCAGCCGCGCACTTCGAGCCCCAGCGCGTCGGCAATGAACAGCGCCCGGGGCAGGTGCCACGACTGGGTGACGAGCAGCGCCTGCTCGACGCCGAACACGTCTCGCGCCCGCGCCAGCGTATCGAAGGTGCTGAACCCGGCGTAATCGAGGGTCATGTCCTCGTCGCGCACGTACTGTCGGCGCAGGTCGCGCCACATGCTGATCGGTTCGTTGTACTGGCGGGTACGGTTGTCGCCGGAGAGCAGCAGATGCTCGACCCGTCCCAGCCGCAGCAGGCGGGAAGCGGCGTTCATGCGCGCCTCGAAATGCGGGTTGCGCACGCCGCTCCGGGTCCAGCTCGAGGTGCCGAAGACGATGCCGACACGCTCCGGACCGCATAGCGGTAGCTCATACTCGATACGCGAGTGAGTCTTGCCCAGCACCCAGAGGTTGGCAGAGACGAACAGCAGCGCTGCCAGCAGCAGCACGGCACCGAGCGTCATCAGAACGAACTTGAAGGTTTTCCACAGCAGCGCCTGCATTCACCGTCACCGGTCGAGGAGATGGACGGCCCTCATCGATAGCGAGGGCCAGCCGCTAGAACATGCCGAGTTCCAGCTTGGCCTCATCGCTCATCATCTCACGGCTCCAGGGCGGATCGAAGACGATTTCCGTATGCACTCGGCTGATTTGCGGGGCACCGAGGATCTTGTTGCGCGCATCGGCGGCAATCACGTCGCCCATGCCGCAGCCGGGCGCGGTCAGTGTCATACGGATGGTGACGATGCGCTCGCCGCTGATCAGCCGTTCGATGCGACAGCCGTAGACCAGCCCCAGATCGACGATGTTGACCGGAATCTCGGGGTCGAAGCAGGTCCGCAGCTGGTCCCAGACGAACTGCTCGATCTCCTCGTCGCCGGCATCCTCGGGCAGGGTCGGGCGCGGCAGCGGCTCAAGGCCCAGGGCATCGAGGTTGCTGCCCTCGATCAGGTAGAGCCTGCCCTCGAACCCGACGCTGACCGAGCTGCCCTTGGCCTGCATGACCGTGACCTCGCTATCCTCGGGCAGCGAGATGGTCTTGCCGAAGGGGATCGAGATGACATCCACGTCGCGCTGCAGCGGCAGCTTCTGCCCCTTCTGCAGGCTCGCTATCTGCTCGATGCTGGTCATGCTCAGCGCACCATTCCGATCACACGTTCCAGGGCCTCGCCGAAGGCGTCGACCTCTTCCAGCGTATTGTAGGCGGCAAACGAAGCCCGACAGGTCGCCGTCACGCCGAAGTGCGCCAGCAATGGCTGGGCGCAGTGGTTGCCGGTACGGATCGCCACCCCGAGCTGATCGATCAGCAAGGCGATGTCTTGGGAGTGCGCGCCGTCGACGACGAAGGAGAGTACGCCGGCCTTGTGCGGCGCGGTGCCGAGAATGCGCAGACCATCAATGCGCGACACTACCGCCGTGGCCCGCTCCAGCAGTCTTGCCTCCCAGGCGCCGATGGCATCGAGCCCCACACCGCGCACCCACTCCAGCGCCACGCCCAGGGCGATCACCTCGGCGATGGCCGGCGTGCCCGCCTCGAACTTATGCGGCACGTCGGCGAAGGTGGTCGGGACCTCGAAGGAGACGCTCTTGATCATCTCGCCGCCGCCCTGCCACGGCGGCATCGCCTCGAGCAGCGCCGCCTTGCCGTAGAGCGCACCGGCCCCCGTGGGCCCGTAGACCTTGTGCCCGGAGAAGGCGTAGAAATCGGCGTCGATGGCGCGCACGTCCACTGTCTGGTGCGGCGTGGCCTGGGCGCCGTCGACAAGGATCAGGGCGCCGTGCTCATGGGCGATGGCCGCCATCTCACCCACCGGATTGACGGTGCCGAAGGCGTTGGAGACGTGATTGACCGCCACCAGCCGGGTGCGCTCAGTGAAGAGCGCACGGTAGGCATCGAGGTCGAGCACGCCGCGCTCGTCCACCGGGATCACCTTGACCACGATACCGAGCTGGCTAGCCAGCAGCTGCCACGGCACGATGTTGGAGTGGTGTTCCAGCAGCGACACCAGCACCTCGTCCCCGGCCTTTAGGTTGGCCCGGCCCCAACTATTGGCCACCAGATTGATCGCCTCGGTGGTACCGCGGGTGAAGACGATCTCGCGGCGGTCGGCGGCATTCAGAAAGCCGCGCACTGTCTCGCGAGTGGCTTCGTAGGCCGCCGTCGCCTCGTCGGCCAGGGTATGCAGGCCGCGGTGGATGTTGGCGTTGTAGCGGCTGTAGTAGTCGCGAAAGGTATCGATCACCGCCAGCGGCGTCTGGCTGGTGGCGGCATTGTCGAAGTAGATCAGCGGCCGGCCGTGCACCTGCCGTTCGAGGATCGGGAACTGGGCGCGAATCCCGGCCACGTCGAAGGCCGGAGTGTCGAGTTCGTGCTCGGTGGCCAGGTGATTCATCGCTCTCTCCTCGCTCACTCGTCGTGCAGGGCCACGGCGGCTTCCACCAGCCCGGCCAGGTTGAAACGCTCCGGCAGCTTGCCGGCCACCGCCAGCTCCACCCGTTCGGAGATGGCATCCAGATCGACCAGCTCCATCACCTCGCCGGCGAAGGCCAGGGTCAGCAGGCCGCGGGCGGTCTGCTCATCGATGCCGCGGGTGCGCAGCGCGTAGATTGCCTCTTCGTCGAGCTGGCCGGTGGTGGTGCCGTGGGAGCACTTGACGTCGTCGGCGTAGATCTCCAGTTCCGGCTTGGCGTCGATCTCGGCGCGGTCGGAGAGCAGCAGATTGGCGTTGCTCTGGAAGCCCTCGATCTTCTGGCTGTCACGCTTGACCACTACCTTGCCGTTGAACACGCCACGGGCGCGGTCGTCGAGGATGCCCTTGTAGTTCTCGTTGGAGAAGGTACGCGGGGCGTTGTGGTTGGCCAGGGTGTGGTTGTCGATGTGCTGACGCCCCTGACCGTAGAACAGCCCGTAGAAGTTGGCCTCGGCCCCCTCGCCGTTGAGCTCACCGATCAGGTCGTTGCGCACCAGCCCGCCGCCCAGGTTCAGGTTGAACGAGGTGTAGCGGCTGTCGCGGTTCTGCTCGACGTGAATGCTGGCCACGTGCAGGTCGGCCAGCGGCGCCTCCTGCAGCTTGTAGTGGGTCAGGATCGCACCGCGGTCGAGCATCAGCTCGGCCACCAGGTTGGTGAAATTGGCCGCCTCGCTCTCGCCGACGTGATGCTCGATCAGCGTAGCCTGGCTGCGCGCACCGGCCTCGACCAGGATGCGCGGATGGCTCATCACCGGCGCGGCATTGGCCCGGGACAGGAACTGCAGCAGGATTGGCTTCTCCACCACGCTGCCTGGCGCCAGGCGCACCACGGCGCCCTCCTCCATGAAGGCGGTGTTGAGCGCCGAGAACGGCGAGAAATCGACGCCAGTGAGGCGCCCCAGAGGGCCACCCACCGCCTCGTGATTCTCGGCCAGCGCCTGGGAAAGAGGCAGAACCGCCACCCCGCCGGGCAGCTCGCTCAGATCGGAGAGCGCCGCCGAGAACACGCCGTCGACGAAGGTCAGCCGGTACGCGTCGATGGGCAGCGTGATCGCCGCGGCCGAGGCCGGTGAGAACTCGGCGCTGTCGGTCAGGGCGAAATCGCCCCGGGCGATGGCGCGTACGTCGGTGTACTTCCACGCTTCGTCGCGACGAGTGGGGAAGCCGAGAGCCTCGAAGCGAGCCGCCCCGGCCTGACGCCGGGCGGCGATCCAGGTCGGCTCGCCCCCTGGGCGGCACGGCGCGCGGCGCTGCGCTCCTCGAGGCGCGCGAGAAAGGTCGTCACTTCGCTGCTGACGTCACTCATGCGACGGACTCCTCCACGACCCAGTCGTAACCGCGGGATTCCAGTTCCTTGGCCAGCTCGGCATCGCCGCTCTTGGCAATGCGTCCGTCGACCAGCACGTGCACGCGGTCGGGTACGATGTAGTCGAGCAGACGCTGATAGTGGGTCACCAGCAGAATGGCGCGCTTCTCGTCACGCAGGGAGTTGACGCCGTCGGCCACCACGCGCATGGCGTCGATGTCGAGCCCGGAGTCGATCTCGTCGAGCATGGCCAGCTTGGGTTGCAGCACCAGCATCTGCAGGATCTCGTTGCGCTTCTTCTCGCCCCCGGAGAAGCCCTCGTTGACGGCGCGCTGCAGGAAGCTGGCATCCATCTTCATCTGCGCCAGCTTCTCCTTGACCAGCTTCATGAACTCCGGCGCCGGGACCTCGCCCTCGCCGCGGGCCTGGCGCTGGGCGTTGAGCGCCGCCTTGAGCAGGTAGATGTTCTTCACCCCGGGGATCTCCACCGGGTACTGGAAGCCCAGCAGCAGGCCCGCCTGGGCGCGCTCTTCCACTTCCATCTCCAGCACGTCCTGGCCCTCGAAGGTGATCGAGCCCTGGGTCACCTCATAGCCGTCCTTACCCGCGATCACCGCCGAGAGAGTCGACTTGCCGGCCCCGTTGGGGCCCATGATGGCATGCACTTCTCCGGCGTTGATGGTCAGGGTGAGGCCCTTGAGGATGTTCTTGCCTTCCACCTTGACGTGCAGATCCTTGACTTCGAGCATCATGAGTACCTTTTCGATTCTGGCGGGCCGCCAACGCGACCCGGAAAATAATTCATCCAGCCCAGCGAAACGAGCGAGCGGCGTCTTGACAAGGCGAGCGCGGAAGAGAGAAGCGGAGTTTACGGCTGTAAATGAGCATTCTCGAATCCGCGCTCAACGCCGTACAGGCGTCGCGTAGCCGTTTCCTTAGCCAAAGCGCTTTAACCCACGGCACCTTCCAGGGTGACGTTCAGGAGCGCCTCGGCCTCTACGGCGAACTCCATCGGCAGCTCCTGGAACACGTCCTTGCAGAAGCCGTTGACGATCATGCTCACCGCGTCCTCCTCGGAAATACCGCGGCTCTGGCAGTAGAACAGCTGGTCCTCGCCGATCTTCGAGGTGGTCGCCTCGTGCTCGATGGTCGCGGTGCTGTTGCCGATCTCCTGATAGGGGAAGGTGTGAGCGCCGCACTGGTCGCCGATCAGCAGCGAGTCGCACTGGGTGAAGTTGCGCGCGCCCTTCGCCCGCGGGCCGATCTTGACCAGCCCGCGGTAGGACTGGTTGCTGCGCCCGGCGGAGATGCCCTTGGAAACGATGTAGGAGCGCGTGCCCTCACCGATATGGATCATCTTGGTGCCGGTATCGGCCTGCTGACGGCCGTTGGTCACCGCGACCGAATAGAACTCGCCAATGCTGTCCTTGCCACGCAGCACGCAGGAGGGGTACTTCCAGGTAATGGCGGAGCCGGTCTCGACCTGGGTCCAGCTGATGCGCGAACGGTCGCCGCGGCAGTCGCCGCGCTTGGTGACGAAGTTGTAGATGCCACCCTTGCCGTTCTCGTCGCCGGGGTACCAGTTCTGCACCGTGGAGTACTTGATGTAGGCGTCGTCCAGTGCCACCAGCTCGACCACCGCCGCATGAAGCTGGTTCTCGTCACGCATCGGCGCGGTACAGCCCTCCAGGTACGAGACCTGGGCGCCCTCTTCGCAAATGATCAGGGTGCGCTCGAACTGGCCGGTGTTGGCGGCGTTGATGCGGAAATAGGTGGAGAGCTCCATCGGGCAGGTCACGCCCTTGGGCACGAAGACGAAGGAGCCATCGGTGAACACCGCCGAGTTGAGCGCGGCAAAGTAGTTGTCGGCTACCGGCACCACCGTGCCCAGGTACTGCTTGATCAGCTCCGGGTAGTCGCGGATCGCCTCGGAGATGGAGCAGAAGATCACCCCCGCCTCGTGCAGCTTCTCCTTGAAGGTAGTGGTCACCGACACGGAGTCGAACACCGCATCCACCGCTACGCCGGCCAGGGCGGCCCGCTCGTGCAGCGGAATGCCCAGCTTCTCGTAGGTCTCTAGCAGCTTGGGATCGACCTCGTCGAGGCTCTGGGGGCGGTCCTCGGGGCGCTTGGGCGCGCTGTAGTAGGAGATCGCCTGGTAATCGATGGGCGGATAGTCCAGATGCGCCCAGGAAGGCTCCTTCATCTTGAGCCACTGATGGTAGGCCTTGAGGCGCCACTCGAGCATCCACTCGGGCTCGCCCTTCTTGTTGGAAATGAAGGCGATGACGCTCTCATCGAGCCCCGGTGGTACCGTCTCGCTCTCGATGTCCGTCACGAATCCCTCTTTGTATTCGCGGCGGACCAGCTGTTCCATTTCCTGACTTGCCATGGTCTCTCCCCTCCCGGGCGGTTGGGCCGGCGAGCGTACTCGCCTCGGGTAATGATTTCTGTTCGCTGGCTCAGGCCATATCGGCGGCCAGGCTCACGCTCTGTATGGGTAGCTGTACGGGCAGCTTGATCGGTGCGCTGTCGGCCAAATGGGCCAGTGTCACGCTGTCGAGCAGGGTACGCACGGCCAGCGACACGCGCTGCCAGTTGTCCGACACACCGCAGGTGGCGAGCAGGTCGCAATCGCCTTCGGCGTGGCTGCATTCGGTCATCGCCACCGGCCCTTCGATGGCGGTGATGATGTCGATGGCGGTGATACGCGATGCCGGGCGTGCCAGGGAGTAGCCGCCCTGGGCACCACGGCGCGACTCCAGCAGCCCCGCCTTGACCAGCATCTTCAGGGTCTTGCTGACCGTGGGATGCGGCAACTGCACGGTCTCGGCCAACTCCGTTGCCGCATGAGGCTGCTCGGGATGCCGGGCGATCTGCGCCAGGATCACCGCAGCGTAATCGGTCAACCGGGAAAGCTTCAGCATGCCTGACTCCTGGGTCTCACGTTGCGAAGTCGTGCCATCGCTCCATTTGGGACCATTTTAGTCCTGTATGGATTCGATGTGAAGTCCCGCTGGCGAAAAGGGCACTGCAAGCAGCGAGATACCGGCATGTTCGGCGCCGATAGCATCAATAAACGGAATCATTCCTATTCGCAACGCAGTGCAATTCTGCCCATCTTATGGAATGGCGAGTCCAGTTTGGCGTTTGTCGGGGGACAGCGAGGCTGGCTCACTATTCGCTTGGTGCGCCGCGGCAGCTCAGAGCGGAAACCTGGTTGTGTGATGGTCGTTCGCGCTCACGATGCCAGGCCAGTACCTCCTCGGCGGGAAGCGCCTTGGCGTAGAGAAAGCCCTGGGCCCGGTCACAGCCCATCTCCCTGAGTAGACGATGCTGCTCTTGGGTCTCGACACCTTCCGCGGTTACTTCAAGATCGAGCGCATGCCCCACATCGATCAGACAGGCCATCAACTTGCGTGCCCGCCGATCGTGCTCCAGGCCTTCGACGAAGGCACGGTCGATCTTGAGTCCCGTGAGGGGCAGATGGCGCAGGTACTCGAAGGAGGAAAAACCGGTACCGAAGTCGTCGATGCTGACCCGAATCCCGCAGCTGCGAATACGCTCCAGGGCCCGCTTGGCGGCAAAGAGATCATGCACCAGCGCGCTCTCGGTGATCTCCACTTCCAACCGCGACGGCTCCATGCCTGACTGCCTGACATGCTCGCCCAGCTCTTCCAGCAGCGCATCGTCCATCAGGTTGCGTACCGAGAAGTTGATGCTGACCCGCTTCTCCTGGGACATTGCAAAACGGCAGGCCTCCGCCGCCACGAAGCGGGTGACCGGAGCGATCAACGTCGTGTTTTCGACCTTCGGCATGAATAGCCCCGGGGGGATCAGGTTGCCCTGCTCGTCACGCCAACGAATGAGGCCCTCATAGCCCGTCACCCTGCCGTCGGCAAGACGCAGCTTCGGCTGATAGTGCAGCTCGAACTCCCCTCTGGCCAGGCTGCGGCGTACCCGCGCAATCAACTTGATGTTCTGTACGCCTCGGCGAGCGAAAGCGGACTGAAAGTGGCAATGGGAGCGCTGTTTCTCCGTTGCGGCCAGCATGGCGATACGCGCCTCACGCACGAGGCCGCCAGGCGTATCGTCGCAAGACTTGTGCAAGGCACTGCCCAGCACCAGTTGAGCCCGCAGCGGCACACCGAGGGCCAACAGGTTGTCCTCACCCAACTCAACGACGCGGGCGGCGATGCGGTTGAGCTCATCGAGCCCGACCGGCCAGAGCAATAGGGCCAACTCAGCACCGCTCACCCGGTAGCACCCCAGCAGGTTGGGTCCCAGCCGGACCAGACGGCGGTTGATGGCGAGAACCAGGTCGTCGCATGCATCCGCCCCCAAGGCCTCCATGATCTCGCTGACGTCCTCGATGCGTATCAGAATGACTCCCGTGCTGCGACCATCCAGCCGCTGAGGCGCCTTGAGCAAGCGGGATAGCTCTGCCTCCAGGGCGATTTCGTTGGGCAGGCCGGCCCGCGGGTCGGTTCGTGACGCCCGCTCAGCCTTGAGATGACTCTGCCTCAGCCGCTCGAACAGGCATCCGGCAAAGGCACCGATGGCCAGGTACAGACACAGGCGGATCACCCAGTTGAGGGCGGCCTGAGTCTCTCCCGAGGCCACTGACAGCGGTATCGCCGCCATCAGCAAGCCGGCCATCAACGCGACGAGCAGCGAACCGCGCCAGGTGTACCAGGCACCTGCCAGCAATACCGGTATCAGCATCAGGTAGGGGTAGGCATAGCGTGTCCCGCCGGTGACATAGACGATCAAGGTACCCAGGGCCAACAGTGCCACCAGAACCATGATCCGGCTGGTTTCACGTGCAGCAGGTGGGCAGGACCGCCATCGATCCTCCACGGCACGCCAGGCACACTGAGCACGGCTCAAGGCTGTCATGACATCCTCCTGGCTGATTATTGCTGAACCACGATTCACCCAATTCAGACTACCGGCTACGACTCATGAAGTGTATGCAGAATGAATGGCTGACACCTTCGGCGTTCTCAACGCTTCGCTTGTTCTTTCCCTCTCTCCTTCTCGCCTAAGCGTCTTTCTCATGACGAAAAATTCCCTACTGCGTCTCGAATACGCCTGGAAACTGGCGAGCACGGGCCGCATTCGCCAGACTTGCAGTGATGGTTAGCGGTATCGGCCAAGGAACCACTGAACGCCACATTGACGAGGCAACCCATGCGTAACCTCAAACTCGACCGCATCGACCGCATGCTGCTCGAAGCCCTGCAGCAGGATGCCCGTCTGACCACAGCCGAACTGGCAGAGCTGGTGAACCTCTCCCCTTCTCCGTGCGCTCGCCGAATCCGCAGGCTCGAGCAGGCAGGACTGATCACGCGTTATCGCGCCGAACTGGATAAAACCCTTCTCGACCTGATGGTAACCAGCTTCGTCCAGGTGCGCCTCGACCAGCACCAGCGGGAACAGGTCGAACACTTCGAGCACGCCGTTCGCGACATGCCGGAAGTGATCCAATGCCATAGCGTTTCCGGCCACTTCGATTACCTGCTGCAGGTCATCACCACCGATATCGATGCCTTCGAGCGCTGGTTGAGGCACTTTCGTCAGTTGATGGCGGTGAGTGCCGTGGACAGCAGCTTCTCGATCCGTACGATCAAGGAGAACGGCGCCCTGCCTATCCAGTGAGGCTTTCCTCGGCGAGGCGATTAAGGCGCTAAGCGATGAATGGAGAAGACATGAGGAAGGCTCCGATCACAGTGTTCGGCGGGACCGGCTTTCTGGGCACTCGGATCGTTCGCGAATTGTTCGAAGCAGGGCACTCCGTGCGTATCGCGGCCCGTCACCCGACGCTGCCTGACTGGGCCGAGCCCGGCGATCCGCTGGAGCCGATGGTGACCGATGTCCGTAGCGAAGCCGATGTCGGGCGGGCGCTCGAAGGCGCCAGCGGCGTGGTCAATGCCGTGAGCCTCTATGTGGAGAGCGCCGGGCTGAGCTTCGACGACATCCATGTCGAGGGTGCCGGCCGAATGGCGCGCCTGGCCCGGGTGGCTGGTGTGAAGACCTTCATCCAGCTCTCCGGCATCGGCGCAAGTCCGTCGGCGCGTTCTCGCTATGTCGGGGCACGAGGACGCGGGGAGGCGAAGGTGATCGAAGAATACCCCAAGGCGGTGATCGTGCGCCCCAGCGTGATGTTCGGCGCCGGCGACGCCTTCATCACGCGCCTGGCGGGCTTGACGCGGCTACCGGTAATACCGCTGTTCGGGCAAGGCCAAACCCGCCTGCAGCCGGTGCACGTAGTGGACGTCGCCCGAGCCATCGCCAGGCTGCTGGGGGCCAATCCTCCCGAGCGCCGCCTGTTCGAGCTGGGCGGCCCGGACGTGCTGCCCTATCGCGACGCGGTGAACCTGCTGCAGGCACAGCTGGAGCGCGAACGCCCGCTGCTGGCCATTCCCTTCCCGCTATGGCACATGGCCGCCCTGCTGGCAGCGCCGCTGCCCGGCTCCCCGCTGACCCGCGATCAGGTCTTCATGATGAGCGAAGACAATACGGTCGGTGAAGACGTTGGCACCTTCGCCGACCTGGGTATCGTGCCGCGCTCACTGCGCGACAGCCTGCCCGCCTGCCTGACAACTCAAGCCTCGGATTCGTCCTCGTCGGAGTAGAAGTCGAGGTCTTCGAGGCGACCGAGAGCCGCGGTGGCAATATTGGCCAGATGGGCCGCCACGCGCTTGTAGTGGCGCGCCAGCAGCGAGTAGGCCACGGCCTCGTGGAACTCCACCCGGTCCTCGTCGCGGAACAGCTCCTCGATCAGTCGGTCGCAGTGCGGGCGTACCTCGCGAGCCAGCGCCAGTGCCTTGCGTGCGCTGGCCTCGTCGGATTTCTGCGCCGACTTGATGACCATGCCGAACATCTCCGCCACCTGGGCGGCGATGCGGTCCAGCGGCTCCTGGTACTTGGTGACGTGGAAGCCTTCGCGGTAGAAATGTCCGACCTCGAAAACGTTCTTGCAGTAGTCGCCGATCCGCTCGGCGTCCTTGGCCACACTCATCAAGGCCAGGCAGATCGCCACGTCGTGGCCCGGGTTGACCGTCAGGTGGCGCAGCACCTTGCGTCGAATGGAGCGTTCGAGTTCATTGATGCTGCGGTCGCGCTCGTAGAGCGGCTGGCGCACTTCATCGGCGGGCACCGTGCTGTGCAGCACCTCGTTGGCTCGGTCGAACATCCAGGCGCCGTCGCGCAGCATCTGGGTGAGATCCTCAAAGGCGAGATTGATGGTGTTTTCTGAGGTCAAGGCGCTGAATAGCTGACGAAACATCGAGGAAACTCCTGAAATACCGCGCTCAGCGCAGGCTCGTGAACAGTTCGACGGCACCGATTCCCAGCAGGGGGATCACCAGGAACACGCCAATCAGAAAAATGAAGGCATAGCGGGTCTGGCGAGCCGCCAGCTTGCCGTACCAAGTGGCCACCTTGAGCGGAATATAGCGCAGCGGCCACCAGATGGCGGTACCGGTCAGATTGAAGATGACATGGAACAGCGCCACGGTCATGGCCGCCGCCACCGGGTTGGCGGTGGCCGCCAGCACGCTGGTCACGGTCGTGCCCAGGTTGGCCCCCATCATGAACGGCAGTACCCGACGCAGCCGCACCACCCCGGCACCGGCGAGGGGCACCATCAGGCTGCTGGTGATGGTGCTCGATTGCACCAGTACGGTGGAGACCAGGCCAACGCCATAGGCGCGCAGGTCGCTGCGGAAGAAGTAGGTGCGAAAAAGGCCGTCCATGTGCCGCAGCAGCGCGCCGCGCAGGTTCTGCACCATGAAGATCAGGGCAATGAACATCAGCAGCAGCCCCAGCCCGGCAACCAACAGCCCCTGAGCGGCCGGCGTGGGTGTCAGCCAGCCGCCGATCAGGTTGAAGAGATCCACGACCGGCTGAGTAATGACTTTGATCGGGCTATTGGGCCGTGCCACCTCGTCGAGGCCGATCAGGTCGGCCAGCCAGCCCGCCAGCCGGGAGAAGATGCCACGCCCCGCCTCGTGAAACAGGCCACTGACGAACTCCAGCGGAAACACCACCAGCACGGTGAGGATATTGAAGAAGTCGTGCATCAGCGCCGCGGTGAAGGAGCGCCGGAAGTTGCGCTTGATGCGCATGTTGGCCAGCGCCACGATCACCCCGGTTACCGCGGTGCCGATGTTGGCACCCATGATGGCAAAGACCGCGGTGCCGAGGGTCATCTCGCCGCTCGCCACCAGCGTCACGATCAGTGCCGAAGTGAACGAGGAGCTCTGCACGATCATGGTGACCAGCACCCCGGCCAGCAGAGCGATGAAGGGGTTCTCTCCGTAGGCAAAGAGCTGGGTCAGGAAATCGCTGGCGCGGCCGAAGGTGCCGAGACCCGCCCCCAGTACGTTCAGGGCCGCCAGAAAGAGATAGAGGCATAGGCCGGCATAGATGCCGCGCATCCAGGCCGGTACTTCACGCACCGGTTCACGAGCCAGTGCTGCGCGTTGCGTTCCGCTGGAAGAAGGAGGTGGTTTCGACATGAAAGGGCCACTTACTCTCTGCAGGAAATGTGACGGATGCATGACACCCAGATGACTGCTGGCGAACGGTAACCATCCTGTGTGACAGTTTCATGACAGCGATGCACCTACTCGCCGATGTCCTCGTTCCACAGTTCGGGAGCCGATTCGACAAAGTGCGTCATCAGCTCGATGCACTCCTCGAGCTGAAGCACCTCGACAGCCACGCCACGGGAGCGCAGCAGTTCCTCTTCGCCGAGGAAGGTCTGGTTCTCGCCGATCACCACGTGTGGAATGCCATACAGCAGGATCGCGCCGCTGCACATGGGGCAGGGAGAAAGCGTCGTGTAGAGCGTGCAGTTGCGGTAAACAGAGGCCGACAGCCTGCCGGCATTTTCCAACGCATCCATCTCGCCATGTAGCACCGTACTGCCCGCCTGCACCCGGCGGTTGTGCCCACGTCCGATGATTTCGCCCTGGTGCACCAGCACCGAGCCGATGGGAATGCCACCTTCGGCAAGCCCCTTGCGGGCCTCATCGATAGCCGCTTGCATGTAATGGTCCATCTGAAACACTCTCCTTTGGCAAGGCGTGCCCGGCGTTGCGGTGACCTTAGCAGATGCCGTGAAAGACTGCCCGTCAACGCACCTCGGCGCAGGCGGTCTCAATCACCGATGGCATCCTGCGCTCACGCTGCGTCATCATTGCCAGCGCCAGCCATGCCGCTCCCACCACTCCTGGGCAATCTCACGGTTCTCGACATTGGCGCTCTCGCTGAGCGTTTCGCTCAGGCGAACGTAGTCCCCGCCGGTTTGCGCCAGAAGTTGCGGATCCTGAGTCGCCAGCTGCAGCGCGTAGAGCACCAGCATGAGTTCATACTGGTTGCGGGTGTCGATCAGCGCATACAGCATCGGCACCGCGGGCTCGCCGATCTGCCCCAACTGCTCCGCGGCGATGTACCACACCCGCGGGTGCTCCTCACCGCCATACACATCAATGAAACGCCTGTCGGCCAGACGGCTGATGTAGTAGTGGATTTCATCGTCTTGCGAAGCAAAGTGCGGGGGAACCCAAAAGCGGTCTTCCCGCGTGGTGCCGCTCATCGCCACCGGCGGCGGCGTGGTGACCTGCTCGGCCGGTTCGGGGGCTGGGCTCTCCTGCGGAGCGGGCGACCGAGAAGGGCCGGCACACCCATTCAAGAACAGCAGCAGGATCAGCGCGCCCGTCAGTCTGGAACTTGGCATAGCGTATTCTCTCACTGGGTCTGGATTGCTCACTGGGTATGATGGATTGCTCACTGACTATGAGCTGCTGCGTTTTACGCTGTTGTGCGGCCGATGACCAGCCCTCACGCGTCAAACGTCCATGGGCCGGCAAGGGCCGCGCTCAGCGTGCATCGAGCACTTCCCCGAGGGCCGCCGCCAGCACCGGCGCCAGGAACACGGCATTGCTCTGGTGGGGGATGCTGTCGGTACTCCAGACCTCTTCCACCCCGGCCTGACGAATCACGCTCAGCGCATCGCCGGCAAACAGAGCGTGCGTCACGGCCACGTCCACGCCGGCAGCACCGGCGGCCAGCACTCGTCTCGCCGCCTGGGCCAGGGTACGCCCCGAGCTGGCAATGTCGTCCAGCAGTACGACGCGGCGACCGGCAAGGGCCAGCTCGGGTAGCGCGATCTCGACGTCACGGTCGCCATGGCGCTGCTTGGTGCACACGCCATACGCCAGCCCCGTTGCACGTGCGGCACTTTCCACCCACTGCGCCGACTCTGCGTCGGGCCCCAGCAGCAGCGCATCGCGGCGTCGTTCGACGATGGCCTCGGCCAGCGCTGGCGCCGCAGAGAGCGCAACGGCCTGGCGCAGCGGCACCGCCTGCTCGAGGCGCTCGATACGGTGCAGGTGCGGGTCGACGGTGATCAGCGCGTCGAACAGCTCGGCAAGAAAGCCGCCGACCAACCGCTGACTGACCAGTTCGCCCGGGCGGAAGGCGATGTCCTGGCGCATGTAGGCCAGATAGGGAGCTACCAGCACCAGGCGCCTGACGCCTCGCTCACGCGCGTGGCGAGCCAGCAGCATCAGCTCGACCAGCTTCTCGTTGGGTCGGTCCAGGCTGCGATAGACGACCAGACATTCAGGCAGCTCGATATCCGGCAGGCGCAAACACAGCTCCTCATCGGGAAAGCGGTGGCGTTCCATGCGCAGCGCTTCGATGCCGACCGCCGCTGCCAAGCGCTGGGCGGGGGGAGATTCTTCGTCGAAATAGAGCAGACTCACTTGCATCAGAACTCCACGTTCAGGCGTTGTATCTCGTCAGGTTGGCCGATATCGAAGCCACTGTCCTGCTCACTGCACTGAAGAGCGAAGCCATGTTCGCTGCGATAGGCCGCATGGACCCGATAGAGCGGCTGGTCCTTTTCTACACGATCGCCGATACGGGCCAGCAGATCGACCCCCGCGCCCCTGGCCTTGGGCGCGCCGGCCAGACGCGCGATCCTGGCCAGACGAAGATTGTCGATGCCAATGACGACACCTGCCCGGGGCGCGAGTACTTCGAAGCGGTGCGGCGCCAGCTCTAGATGGTCGAGATCGAAGGGTTTCTCGCCTTGAGCCCGAATGATCGCCTGCATCTTCTCCAGAGCACGGCCGGAATCGAGAATGTCGCGGGCGATACCGAAGCCGTCTCCGCCGCGGATGTCGGGATCGAACTCCAGCATTCTCCCCGCCAGACGCAGCGATTTCTGACGCAGGTCCATGGGCGCGTCGGGATGGTTGGTGAGTACTCGCATCACGTCGCGGGCTTCCAGCACCGGGCCGATGCCGTGCCCGATCGGCTGGCTGCCGTCGGTGATCACCACGTCGAGTACCAGCCCCATGCGCCCCGCCACGAACTCGAACAGCTTACGCAGCCGACGCGCCTCGGGCATGCTGCGCACCTTGGCATGCGGCCCTACCGGGATGTCGAGCAGCAGGTGGGTGGAGCCCGCCGCGATCTTCTTGGACAGAATTGAGGCCACCATCTGCCCCGGCGAATCGATGGAGAGCGGACGCTCCACCGCGATCAGCACGTCGTCGGCCGGCGACAGCTCGCTGGTGCCGCCCCAGGCCACGCAGCCGCGGTGAGTACGCACTAACTCACCCAGCTCGTCGAACGGGACTTCGACCTTGGCCAGGACCTCCATGGTATCGGCGGTGCCGGATGGCGAAGTGATCGCCCGCGACGAGGTTTTGGGACACAGCAACCCATGAGCGGCCACGATGGGCACCACCAGCATGGAGGTGCGGTTACCGGGTATCCCGCCGATGCAGTGCTTGTCCACCACCGGATGCTCGTGCCAGTCGAGCCGTCGCCCCACCCTGCCCATGGCGTCGCTGAGATAGAAGACTTCCTCGCGATCCAGCTCGCCCAGTTCGCAGGCCACCACGAAGGCCGTCAGTTCGATCTTCGAATAACGCAGCTCGGCAATGTCCTGCACGATCTCGCGGAAATCCTGTCGCGTCAGGCGCTCGCCGGCGATCTTGCGCCGCAGGGCCGGGATCGATGCGGGTGGCTCTGCCTGCGAGACGCTGACCGGATGTCCCTCCGCCACCCCGAGCAGGGCGAAGGCATCCTCGGAAAGGCCGAGCTGGGTATGGCCTACGATGGCCACGTCATCCACCACGTTCAGCGTGGCCAGTATCCGCTTGCCATTGGCACGAACCTCCACCTTGGAAAGCGCCTGAAACCCCTCGGCGCGGTACAGGTCGCACTCGCGGTGCAGGTAGGCGACGTTTTCGCGATAGGTGTCGATCGCCACGCGACACAGCGCCAGGGGCAATCCCGTTTCTCCGCCAGTCTCGTCACTGGCCGCGCTACTGGGTTGAGTGTCGTTCATGTGGCGCCTGTCTTCGGCTGGTCGATGTTTTCAGTCTGCCTCATTTGCTTCAGCCTGTGCAGCGCCACGACGGGCGCTCATGATCCAGGGCAAGCCCCGCCGACGCAGCCTGGAGATCACCCAATCGCTGCTTTGCCGCTATGCTCCGAGTAACACCCGCAATTCGTTACACCTGCAAGGGAAAGGAGACAGCATGAAGTTCGCCATCATGGGTAGCGGCGGTGTCGGCGGCTATTTCGGTGCACGCCTGGCCGAAGCCGGCGAGGACGTCACTTTCATTGCCCGCGGTCGACATCTGGCCGCCATGCAGCACGACGGACTTCACGTGAGCAGCATCAAGGGCGATATCGTGGTGAAGCCGGTCAAGGCCACCGACGATCCTGCCACGCTGGGAGAGGTGGATTGCGTAATCGTGGCCGTCAAGGCGTGGCAGGTACGCGAGGCAGCGGAAGCCATCCGTCCGCTGGTCGGGCCCGACACCCTGGTCCTGCCGCTGGAAAACGGCGTCGAGGCCGCCGACATCCTGACCGAGGTACTCGGCGAGACACCGGTCCTCGAAGGACTGTGCGGCATCCTGGCCTGGCGCGAAGCACCGGGACACATTCGCCATGCCGGCGTAGATCCCTTCGTGCGCTTCGGCGAGCGCGACAATCACACCAGCGAGCGTACGGCTCGTCTCAAGGCAGTATTCGACAAGGCGCATGGCGTCAGTGCGGAGATACCCGACGACATCGTCGTCGCGCAATGGAGCAAGTTTCTCTTCATCTGCGCCATGAGCGGTATCGGCAGCCTGTGCCGGGCTCCCATCGGCATTACACGGCAGTTGCCCGAAACACGCGCCTTGATAGAACGCATGCTCGAAGAGATTCATCAGGTGGCCCAGGGCCACGGCGTTGCCTTCCCCGCCAATGCCGTGGCGCGCGCCATGCAGTTCATCGATGCCATGCCGGCAGACAGCACCTCTTCCATGCAGCGTGACATCCTGGCCGGTGAACCATCCGAGCTGGAGTCTCAGAATGGTGCGGTGGTGCGCCTGGGCCGAGCGGTTGGCGTCGAAACACCGATTCATGCCGCCGTCTATGCGGCCCTCCTGCCACAGGAGCTGGCAGCCCGGGGAGAGCTGTCCTTGTGACGCTCCGTGCAGCCGTGGGCAGCGCATGGCTGCCGGTGCCGAAAACCTCGGGATGGAGTAGGATGAGAATGAGGCTCAAGACCAGAGAGGGGGCATACCATGACCGAAGTTCCACATAACGCCCCAGGCCAGCAATGGAACGCTGCCGCCTACATGCATAATGCCGACTTCGTCTCCGCCCTGGGCGGCGAGGTGGCGAAACTGCTTGCCCCCCGCCCCGGCGAGCGCATCCTCGATGTGGGCTGCGGCGACGGCGCCCTGACCGAGACGTTGGTGAAAGCGGGCGCCACCGTAGTCGGCATCGACTCATCCCCCGACATGGTCGCCGCCGCCAAGGCGCGAGGCCTCGACGCTCGTGTCATGGATGCCCACAACCTGCCCTTCGAACATGAGTTCGATGCGGTATTCAGCAACGCCGCCCTGCACTGGATGCTCAATCACGAGGCCGTCCTGGCCAGCCTCCACCGTGCGCTGAAGCCGAATGGGCGATTCGTCGCCGAGTTTGGCGGCCATGGCAATGTGGCGGCCATCTGCACCGCCATGCTGGCGGCACTACAGGCGCGGGGAATAAGCGGCAGAGCCCGCTTTCCCTGGTTTTTTCCCACCGTGGAAGAGTACGCCGAAATGCTGGAAGCGGTAGGCTTCACGATCGAGAGCATCGAGCTGATTCCACGCCCTACACGCCTGCCAACGGGCATGACCGGCTGGCTCGATACCTTTGCCGCCCCCTTCCTCCACGGCCTGGACGAATACTTGCGCGATGCGATACTCAACGATGCCCTGGCCCTGCTGGCGCCGAACCTGCGCGACAGCCATGGCAACTGGACGGCCGATTACGTTCGCCTGCGCGTCAAGGCGCTATGCTGATGCATTCGCCCCGCAAGCGGGGCGAATGGCATGGCGCATGCGAGCGATATCTGCGGTGTGCCCAGGGCGGGCGCGGCTCAGCCAACCGGTTTCAGCGGATTCCAGTCGCTGCGATTGGCCAGGAACTCGGGGCGCGGACGGTTGCCGCAGAACGGATTCATCAGCCCGTTCTCGACGCTGTTGTAGACGAAGAAAAGATTGCTGCGCGGCCAGCACGACATGTTGATGTTGGAGCCGTGCATGGTATTGCACTCGAACATCACCAGCGTACCCGCCGGGCCCTTGGGCGCCTCGATATCACCCTTGAGCATCAGTTCACGCAGGCTGGCATTGTCGGGCACCCCGACATCCTGGCTCTTCAGCGACTCCTTGTAGTTATCCGTTGGCGTGCGTCCTACGCAGGGCACGAAATAGCGGTGAGAGCCCGGAATCAGCATCAATGGCCCATTGAACTCACCGTTGTCGGTAAGGATGATCGAACAGCTCAGCGAACGCATGCGAGGCATGCCATCCTCGCTGTGCCACGTCTCGAAGTCGGAGTGCCAATCGAAGCCCTTGCCCTTGAAGCCGGGCTTGTAGTTGATTCGCGACTGGTGAATGTATATGCCCCTGCCGAGCAGCTGCTCGACCATCGCCAGCAGTCGCGGATCCCGCGTCAGGCGGCTGAAGCGCTCCGAGATTTCATGAATGCCGAAGATCGAGCGGATCTCCTCCCGGCCCGGCTCCAGAATGGTGCCCTCTGAGAGCTTGAGGTCCTCGTCCTGCTCGTATTCGCGCAGTTCCTGTATGAAGGCTTCCATCTCTTCGCGGTCGAAAAAACCCTCGAACGACAGGAACCCCTTCTCCTCGTACTCGCGAACCTGCGCCTCGCTCAGCGGCCCATTGCTACGCTCCGCCTCATCGGTGAATACCACCGGGTCGATACGCTCGAACATTCCCAGCTTGCGTTCCAATCGAGTCGGAAACAGGTCCTGGACATCTTTTTTCATCGCATGCTCCTCCTTGATCCAAGCGAAACGCCAGTCATCCGGACTGGTAATGATCCAACCTAGACCTGGAAACGTTTGCATGCAAAGCGAGTTTGTATCCGCCTATTGCGCAAAGAAAATTAACCGTAAGCGCGGATCGAGCAGAACATTTCACTGCGAGCCTTCCACTGACTGTCGTCAGGAGCGGGATGTGCGCAGGGTGGAAAGATCATCCTTGTCGTTCAACTGAATGATTTCCCGGCATAGGCGTCTTCGCTGCCACCACGATGCCAGCCGCTTGGTGTCCCAGGTCGCCGGCACCAGACCGCAACCCGGCTGACGGTCGATGAACTCGAAGCATCGCTCGGCACCGATCGGCAGATCTTCGGAGCCATAGATGCAGATGATGCGCACGGTGAGCGAGTGAAACACCACCCCCTGCTGGGGTTGGTGGCCTTCCATCTCGAACCCACCGTCGTGCGCCAGGCGCCGGGTAAGGGCATCGAAACTGTCGATATGGACGAAGCCACCTGGTTCCAGCGGACCTTGGTGAGAACCGTCACGCACGATGGGAGAGCTCTCTGACGAAGAATTCGAGGCGTCTTGGTCGCGATTCTCGTCGCCATCCTGATAGCTCTCGGTTCGATCGGTCACATCGACGCGCACCACGCCATGGGACGTTTCCAGTTCCGCCACGACGTGCTGGATGAAGACAGGCTCGGCGCTCATGTTGCTGATGATGCACAGCGCATCGATGTCCTTCTTCCTGCCCCTATTGATCAACAGGCGAGGCCGGCGTTGACGGCGAAAGCTGAAGTAGAGCAACTGGGCATAGACGACCCAGACGATCAGCGTGCCGATGTCGGTCAGCACGGAGACACCGTCTCCGTGCTCGAAAAGCCAGTCGAACATCGCAATCCTCCCTGACTGCCATGAACGTCGCGTGGATCAGCCGCGCTGGTAGGTGCCGATCAAACGATTCATACCGAGCAGGTGCGGCTCGAGCTGCTTGAGCAGCTCACCGAGCCCCAGCCCCTCGGGCAGGTCGGTGGGCTTGTTCAGCGCCAGCACCCAGAAGTAGTAGTGGTGCACGCCGTGCCCTTCCGGCGGCATGGGGCCGGCGTAACCGACCTTGCCGAAATCGTTCTTGCCACGGGTGCCGTCGCTGCTGCCTTCGCCAAGCGACGTGGTCGAACCCGGCAGGTTGTAGAGCAGCCAGTGCACGAAGCCGTAGCTGCCGTGCTGGACGAGGGGCGCATCGGGATCATGGCAGACGATCGCGTATCCCTTGGTACCCTCGGGAGCATCGCGCCAGCTCAGTGCTGGCGAAACATCGTCGCCCTCGCCGGTATGCTTGGTAGGGATGGCCCCGTGGGCCTCGAAGGCGGAACTTTCCAGTTGCATGTTCGAAAGAGCAAAGGCCATGTGCGTGTTTCCTCCTGCCTGACGAATACGGAAGGTGCCGAAACAGCGTCGGAAAAAGCCGTTAGACTGTCAAACATGAAACGTCTGCTGATCGTGGCCCACGCGCCCTCGCCCAATACCCGTCGCCTGCGGGACGCCGCCAAGCACGGCGCATCGCACTCGGATATCGATAGCGTCGAAGTGACCGTCAAGGCCCCGCTCGAGGCCGGCCCGGACGACGTGCTGAGCTGCGATGCCATTCTGCTCGGCACCACCGAGAACCTCGGCTACATGAGCGGCGCGCTGAAGGACTTCTTCGACCGCAGCTACTACCCCGTGCTCGAGGAGAAACAGGGGCTGCCCTGCGCGCTCTACGTTCGCGCCGGCCATGACGGCACCGGTACCCGACGCGCGGTGGAAAGCATCGTCACCGGGCTGCGCTGGCGCTGGGTGCAGGAGCCGCTGATCCTGCGCGGCGAGTGGCAGGACGGCTTCGTCGATCGGGTCGAGGAGCTGGGTCTCTATCTGGCGGCGGGCCTTGAGGCCGGCGTGCTGTAGCCCACCGGCCAAGACTTGGCCTTCACGTGCAAAAACGGGTATGCCCCAAGCCATGCCCGTTTGACGTGGCTAGCGGCGGTTAACGGATGTCAGTTACTGCATGATCCACAGCAGGTACCAGGCTGACCATGCTTGACCTTCTTGGCAGCATCGGTGGCGGAACTTGCTTCAGGGCTGGCATCCACCTCCGCACCTGTCGGTGCGCCAGGCTCGAAGCCCTGAACGACCTGCTTGTCTTGCGCCTTGGCTTTCTTGAACAGATTCTTGAGCCGCTCCACGGGAGTCACCTCGCAGCAATTAAAAGAAGCATACAAAATGTATCTTATTGTTCGCACACTGAAACGTCAACGCAACAAACGTCGACGGCCCCGTCCTTGAGGACGGGGCCGTCGGTCATAGGAGTACTGACTTCATCAAGAGTTGCTTCAGGCGTTTACTTCAGGCGTTCGAAAACGGTCGCCACACCCTGCCCCATGCCGATACACATGGTGGCGAGTCCCAGGGTGGTGTCCTGCTGGCGCATCACGTTGAGCAGCGTGGTGCAGATACGCGATCCCGAGCAGCCCAGCGGGTGACCCAAGGCGATGGCGCCGCCGTTGAGGTTGACCTTCTCGTCCATGGCCTCGAGGAAGCCCAGGTCCTTGAGCACCGGGATCGCCTGAGCGGCGAAGGCCTCGTTGAGCTCGACGGTCTGGATATCCTGGGCAGAGAGACCGGCAGCCTTGAGCGCCTTCTTGGACGCCGGCACCGGGCCATAGCCCATGATCGAGGCATCGCAGCCGGCCACGCCGGTGGAGAGCACCCGGGCAATGGGCTCGAGCCCCAGCGCACGGGCACGCTCGTAGCTCATGATCGCCATGGCGGAAGCGCCGACCGAGAGCGCCGAGGAGGTGCCTGCCGACACCGTGCCGCCGCGCGGATCGAACACCGGCTTGAGCTTGGCCATGTCCTCCAGGCTGGCGTCGATGCGGATGACTTCATCACGCTTGACCAGTTGGCGGAAGCCACGTTCGTCGTGGCCTTCGACGCCGATGATTTCATTATCGAAGTAGCCTTGATCGCTGGCCGCAGCGGCGCGCTGGTGCGAACGCACGCCGAACTTGTCCTGATCCTCGCGGGTGACGCCGTGCATCTTGCCCAGCAGCTCGGCGGTCAGGCCCATCATCATGGCGGCCTTGGCAGCATACTTGCTGGCCGCCGGGTTGACGTCGACCCCGTGAGCCATGGGCACGTGCTCCATGTGCTCGACGCCACCGATGACGTAGAAGTCGCCCATGCCGGCCTTGATGTTGGCCGCCGCGATGTGCAGCGCAGTCATCGAGGAGCCGCACAGGCGGTTGACCGTCTGGGCCGGCACCGTACGCGGAATACCGGTCATGATCGCCGCATTGCGGGCGATGTTCATCGACTGCTCGAGGGTCTGGTTGACGCAGCCCCAGATCACGTCGTCGACTTCGGCCGGGTCGAGGTTGGCATTGCGATCGAACAGTGCCTGCATCACCGCAGCGGAGAGGTTCTCGGCGCGCACGTTGCGGAAGGCGCCGTTCTTGGCCTTGGCCATGGCGGTACGGACGCCGTCGACCACCACGATGTCTCTCGAATTCAAACTCATTTCAACTTACCTCCTGCTCGTGGTGGATTAGCCCTGGGCCTGGCTGGGATAGAAACGCTTGCCGGATTCGGCCATCTGGCGCAGCTTGTCGGTGGGGGCGTAGAGCGGCCCCAGCTCCTCGGCCAGGCCATCGGCCAGCTTGACGAACTCGGCCACGCCCATGGCATCGATGTAGCGCAGCGCGCCACCACGGAACGGCGGGAAACCGATGCCGTAGATCAGCGCCATGTCGGCCTCGGCCGGCGTCTCGACGATGTTGTCCTCGAGACAGCGCACCGTCTCCAGGCAAAGCGGCACCATCATGCGCGCGATGATGTCCTCATCGGAGAATTCCTTCTCGCCGACCGCCACCTGCTTGACCAGCTCGTAGGCCTTGTCGTCGCTGACCTTCTTCGGCTTGCCCTTGCGGTCCTCCTCGTAGGCATAGAAGCCCTTGTCGTTCTTCTGGCCCAGGCGCTCGTTCTCGTACATGACCTGGATCGCCGTCTTGCCGTCGCGAGCCATGCGGTCCGGGAAGCCCTCCGCCATCACTTCGTTGGCGTGCACCGCGGTATCCATGCCCACCACGTCGAGCAGATAGGCGGGGCCCATGGGCCAGCCGAACTTCTCCATCACCTTGTCGACGCGCTGGAAGTCGGCGCCCTGCTCCACCAGCAGGCTGAAGCCGCCGAAGTAGGGGAACAGCACCCGGTTGACCAGGAAGCCGGGGCAGTCGTTAACCACGATCGGCGTCTTGCCCATGGCCCGGGCGTAAGCCACGGTTGCGGCCACGGCGGCGTCGCCGGTCTTCTCGCCGCGGATGACTTCGACCAGCGGCATACGGTGCACCGGGTTGAAGAAGTGCATGCCGCAGAAGTTCTCGGGACGCTTGAGGTTCTGCGCCAAGCGAGTGATCGAGATGGTCGAGGTGTTGGAGGTGAGGATGGTGTCCTCGCTCACCAGGCCTTCCACTTCGCTCAGCACCGCGCCCTTGACCTTGGGATTCTCCACCACCGCCTCGACGACCAGGTCGACGTGGCCGAAGTCGCCGTAGGAGAGCGTCGGGCGGATCAGGGTCAGTTTCTCGGCCATCTGCTCGGTGGTCAGCTTCTTCCGCTCCACCTGCTTGGCGAACAGCTTGCGCGACTCCTTGAGCCCCAGCTCGACGGCCTCTTCCTTGATGTCCTTCATCAGGATCGGCGTGCCCTTGGAGGCGCTCTGGTAGGCGATGCCGCCGCCCATGATGCCGGCACCCAGCACGGCGGTCTGCTTGACTGCCTTGGCCTGCTTCTCGAACTTGCCGGCCTTCTTCTTGACCACCTGATCGTTCATGAACAGGCCGACCAGGTTGAAGGCCACGTCGGTCATGGCCAGCTTGGCGAAGGCCTTGGCCTCGATGGCCTGGGCACGGGTCCGCTCCTCGCCGGCGCCCTTCTGGATCGCCTTGATCGCCTCGATGGGCGCGGGGTAGTGCGGCCCAGCCTTGCCGGCCACGAACCCCTTGGCGGTCTCGAAGGCCATCATCTGCTCGATGGCGTTGAGCTTGAGCGGGCCGGTCTTCTCGGCACGGCGCGCCTGGTAGTCGAGCTCACCGGCATTGGCACGCGCCAGGATGTCCAGGGCCGCCGCCTCGAGCTGATCGTTCGGTACCACGGCATCCACCGCCCCGACCTTGAGCGCGGCATCGGCGCGATTCTCGGTGCCGCCGGCAATCCACTCGACGGCATTGTCCGAGCCGATCATGCGCGGCAGGCGCACGCAGCCGCCCCAGCCGGGCAGGATTCCCAGCTTGGTCTCGGGCAGGCCGATCTTGGCCTTGTCGCCCATCACCCGGAAATCGGTGGTCAGCGTGACCTCGCAGCCGCCACCCAGCGCCAGGCCGTTGATCGCGGTCACCGTGGGGAACGGCAGGTCTTCGATGGCATTGAAGATGTCATGCACCTTCATCAGCATCGACTCGAGGAACTCGGCGCCCTTGCCGAACATGCTCTGGAATTCGGTGATGTCGGCACCGACGATGAACGACTCCTTGGCGCTGCCGATCACCAGCCCCTTGAGACCGCTCTCGGCGCGAATCGCCTGGACGGCTTCGTCGAGCTCGGCGATCACGGCGCTGGACAGCTTGTTGATGGATTCATCCTTCAGATCGAAGGTGAGCATGGCGACATCGTCGCCCCCGTTGTTGGTACCGCGGGCCACCGTGATGGCGTTGCCTTGATAGATCATCCACGAATCTCCACACAGAGGTTGGCGTTGGCGGAGTGCCAGATTTCATACGGCCGTTTGATTCGGGAAAGCTTGGTCCACTCCAGCCGGCACGTCAAGCCCCTGGCGATGCTTTGTTGGCCGTAGCGACCGGCACGCTTGGTCAATGGAAGTCAGTGGAACTGGCTGACAGCATAGTCGCTTCAGTGGCAGGAGCCGCACCGGACGGAGCTGCGTCGGCAATGAAGTGGCGGCCCGGGCCATGTCGCTCCCTATGCGTTTTCGCCAGACAAGTTGCATTACACGCAAGGGGTCCGGACAATTCGACAAATTCAACGATATTATTGCGGAGTCCCATGCACCAGAACATCGGCTTCCGGCTGTCCCGCCTGCCCCGGCAGTGGCGGGCCATCATCGACCGGCGCCTGGCGCCGCTGGGTCTGACCCAGACCCGCTGGATCACGCTGTACCATCTATGGCGGCTAGGCGATGGGCAGCCTCAGTGCGACCTGGCACGGGCGATAGGCGTCGAAGCGCCTTCCCTGGTACGCACCCTCGACCAGCTCTCCGAGCAGGGGCTGATTGAACGCTGCCCCTGCGATCAGGACCGGCGCACCAAGCGTGTCTTTCTGACGCAAGCGGCAACGCCGCTGCTGGAGAAGATCGATGATGTGGTGAATCAGGCGCGGCGCGAAATGCTGGCAGGCCTCAGCGAGGATGAGATCCGGCAGCTCGACGCCCTGTTGGAGCACATCGAGAACAACGGCCTGGCGATCCAGGCCAGAGAGAGCGATGGCTGAGCTCAGTTGCCCGGCGACTTCTCACCGAAAGCGCGCCGGGCCCCGGGGTGATCGGCGTAGCCGGCCAGGGCATCACGCAGCAACCGGAAATCCTCGACGTAGGTGAGGAAGCGCTCGGCCGTCTGCGACTCCCACCACCACAGGGTGATGGCGAACTCGCTGGATTCGACGACCAGCGCATCCTGCGGCAGGCGCATCAGCAGCGCCTCGAGAGGTCGACGAGCCGCTTCCGGCAGCGGCCGGAGAGGCTCGATGCGCCAGCGCCAGTCGGCCACGCAGGGCTCGAGCACGTCGCTGGCCTCGCTTGCCCTCACCAGCACGAATCGCGGACCCGGGGCATCGCTGGGATAGCTCCAGCGATAGCCCGGCATGGGCGTGCCGATACCGTGCAGCGGCGGCTTCTCCATAACGACCTTGACCCCGGCTTTGTTCGCCGCGCTGCGCAGCGGCGCCAGCCGACGCTGCCTCGCGCTGGGCTTGAGCCACATCACCGGCGAGATCATGAGCAAAAGCGCCGCCACGATTACTACCCAGACCATCTCTATCTCCGTTTCTTGACGCAAGTCGTTGTCTTGACTCGTCAGGCGTCCTAGAGTTAAGGCATATCAACCACATCTTGCCGCTTCGCAGGAGTCTGACATGAGCAATGAGTACCGCCACATCCTGGTCGCCGTGGACCTGACCAAGGATTCCCACAAGGTGCTCGAGCGCGCCTTGCAGATCGCCGAGCGCAACCAGGCCAAGCTGTCGATCATGCATACTCTCGAACCGCTGGGCTTCGCCTACGGTGGCGACATCCCAATGGATCTGACCAGCATCCAGGATCAGCTCGACGAGCATGCCAAGCAGCGCCTGGCTGAAATTGCCGACCCTCACGTGGCCAAGGAGAACCAGCACGTCCTGGTGGGCATGCCGGATACCGAGATCCACCGCTTCGCCGAGGAGCGCAGCGTCGACCTGATCGTGGTCGGCTCTCACGGCCGGCACGGCTTCGCCCTGCTGCTCGGCTCCACCTCCACCGGGGTACTGCACGGCGCCCAGTGCGACGTGCTCGCCGTACGGGTAGGAAAAAAGGGCGAAAGCGCCGAGTAGCGGAAACCCTGTTTATCTACTGCGCTCGACGACCCACAGGGATGTGGGGAGCGTCTTACTCCCCTGCCGCCATGGCTTCAAGCTCCATCCACCGCTCCATGGCGGCGTCGAGTTCGGCCTGCTTGTCGCTCATCGCCTGCAGCACCTCGGACACCACCCCTGCCTCCTGCTGATAGAACGTCGGGGCGCCCACCCTGGCTTCGTACTCCGCCACCTCGGCCTCGAGCCGCTCGATCTCGGCCGGCAGCGCATCGAGCTCGCGCTGCAGCTTGTAGGAGAGCTTGGCGGGTTTCTTCGCCGCCGACGCTGAGGGCGACGGGCCGGCGGGCGCCTTCTCCACCGGCTTGGCCGTAGGCTCGACCTGCTGGCGTGCCGCCCCCTCCCATGGCGCCGGCGGCAGTTTTCCGCCCTGGCGCACCCAGTCGCTGTAGCCGCCCACGTATTCGCGCACCACGCCATCACCCTCGAAGGCCAGCACGCCGGTCACCACGTTGTCCATGAAGGCGCGGTCGTGGGACACCAGCAGCAGGGTCCCGTCGAAGTCGAGCAACAACTCCTCCAGCAGCTCCAGGGTCTCGACGTCGAGATCGTTGGTCGGCTCGTCGAGCACCAACACGTTGGCCGGCTGGGTGAACAGTTTGGCCAACAGCAGTCGGTTGGACTCGCCGCCAGAGAGCGCCTTGACCGGCTGGCGCGCCCGCTCCGGGGTGAACAGGAAGTCCTGCAGATAGCTGATGACGTGCTTGTCCTTGCCGCCCACGGTGATTCGGTCGCTACCCTGGGCAACGTTGTCGTAGACGCTCTTCTCCGGCTCGAGGCCTG
>NZ_BAEU01000098.1:0-3712 GCF_000246875.1 Halomonas sp. KM-1 | reverse complement strand
GACTATCCTGCCAAGTAAGTCGGCAGGACGCGGCCTGCGCCGCAATGCACTGGAAAGCCGCCTTCGGGCGGCTTTCTGCGTCTCGCGCTTCATACGCAGCCACGCGTGCCACGCTGGGCTCCAGGCTGCCACCAAGAAAAGAGGGAACAGCACATGCAAGAGCAGATTTCCACCGTCGCCTTCATCGGCCTGGGCGTGATGGGCTATCCCATGGCCGGCCACCTGGCCCGCGCGGGGCTCACCGTGCGCGTCTACAACCGCAGCGTGGACAAGGCCAAGGCCTGGGCCGAGCAGTTCGGCGGCAGCTACCACGCCACGCCCGCGGAAGCCGCCCAGGGAGCCGACCTGGTGCTGGTCTGCGTCGGCAATGACGACGACGTCAGACAGGTCACCACCGGCGAACAGGGAGCACTTTCCGGCATGTGCGCAGGCAGCCTTCTGGTCGACCACACCACGGCCTCTGCCGATCTCGCCCAGGAACTCGACGCCGCCTGCCGCACAAGCGACATAGGCTTCATCGACGCCCCGGTCTCAGGTGGCCAACAAGGCGCCGAGAACGGCGCATTGACCGTCATGTGCGGCGGTAGCGAAGCGGATTTCGTTCGCGCCGAGACCACCCTCGCCCACTACGCCAGGGCCGTCACCTTGATGGGGCCGACCGGCAGCGGTCAGCTGACCAAGATGGTCAACCAGATCTGCATTGCCGGATTGGTGCAGGGGCTTGCCGAGGGATTGCACTTCGCCGAGCGGGCCGGTCTCGATCAGCAGCGCGTGATTGACGTCATCTCCAAGGGTGCCGCCGGCTCCTGGCAGATGGAGAACCGCCACAAGACCATGATCGCCGATGAGTACGAGCACGGCTTCGCCGTCGACTGGATGCGCAAGGATCTGGGGATCTGCCTCGAGCAAGCGCGCCGATTGCAGGCCCGCCTACCGGTCACCGCACTCGTGGATCAGTTCTATGGCGACGTTCAGGTAATGGGCGGCGGACGCTGGGACACCTCTTCGCTGCTGCGAAGACTGCGCGGACATGACGACTGATTCACCTCACGCAACCTAACACGCTTGGAGGCGTCGCCTACCCGCGACACCTCTAAGTGAAAAGCATCAGAAAAGGACTAACCTTCTCTTGACAGCCGTCACTTTTCACGGAGCGAATCCAGCCTTTGGCAAGGGCGGCACGTTTTCCACACATTCTGTGGATAACCCTGTTCACAACCTCAAGAAAACACCATCAAATCGGCATGAGAAGGGGCTTGCAGTTAGATTGGCTATTTTTTGATCAATCATAACCCATTGAAATCATTGATTTTTTGCAGCCGCACACTTCCCAATGGACAATCTGGAGATTTACGCACAGGCGCACGCACCGCACACTGTGCAAGTGGACAAGTCAAGCCGGAAAAGCTGGAAAAACGGCAACTTCAATGGGTTTTTCACGCATAGCGACCCGCCCAGATGAGAACCTATCCCAGGCGTGAACGGGCGAGACTTATTGAGGGCAAAGCGATGTAGACCAGGGTCCACAAGAGAGAAGTGGCGTCCCATAGGGGGTTCGAACCCCTGTTCCCGCCGTGAAAGGGCGGTGTCCTGGACCACTAGACGAATGGGACGCAATGTCGTTCAAATATCGGCACAAGGCGTTTGGTGGAGCCTAGCGGGATCGAACCGCTGACCTCGACACTGCCAGTGTCGCGCTCTCCCAGCTGAGCTAAGGCCCCACAAGTGCCGTGAAGACGGGGCGTATGTTACTGATCTACCCCGTCTTCGTCAAGAAGAAATGTGGATTATTGCAGGTCGCGGTACTCCTTCTCGAAGCGCTTGGCCTGCTTCTTGGACACGCCCCCCAGCGCCTCGATGGCATGGCGCAGCCGAGCCCGGGTCACATCGGAACCGAGAATGGCCATGGCATCCATCACCGAGGTGCTGGCCGCAGAGCCGGTGATGGCGATGAACACCGGCGCCAGAAACTCCTTCATCTTCAGTCCGAAGTAACCGGCCAGCAGCTTGACCTCGGCGAGCAGCGCCTCCTTGTGCCAGGCCGGCACCGCCTCGAAGCGCCACACGAGGAACTGCAGCAGCCTGACGAGCTCTTCGCGCTCCAGCTTGATGTCTTCGAAATCCTGCTCACTGACGCTCGGAACGCCGCTGAAGAAGTGGCCGGCCAATGGAGCCACCTGCGAAAGCGTCTCTACCCGGGTACGCACCTGGGGCAGGATCTGACCGACGTACTCTTCGTTGAAGGCCCACTCCATGAGCGCCTTGAGAAAGGCCCTGTCGTCGAGATCCTCGCGAATGTAGAGCCCATTGAGCCAAGTGAGCTTTTCCAGGTCGAATACCGGCCCACCGAGCGACACGCGCTGGATGTCGAAGTGCGCCATCATCTCGTCGAGCGAGAACTTCTCCCGCTCGTCCGGCATCGACCAGCCCATGCGGCCCAGGTAGTTGATCACCGCCTGGGGCAGGAAGCCCATACGCTTGTAGTAGTTGATGGAGGTGGGATTCTTGCGCTTGGAGAGCTTCGACTTGTCGGGATTGCGCAACAGCGGCATGTGACACAGCACCGGCATTTCCCACCCGAAGTACTCATACAGCAGTTGATGCTTGGGCGCCGAATTGATCCACTCCTCGCCGCGCAGCACGTGGGTAATGCCCATCAAGTGGTCGTCCACTACGTTGGCCAGGTGGTAGGTGGGCATGCCATCCGACTTCAACAGCACCTGAGCGTCGACCTGCGCCCAATCGACCTCGATGGTGCCACGCAACATGTCATCGATGACACAGGTACCGCTGCTCGGCACCTTCATGCGCACCACGTAGGGCCACCCTTCCCGCTCGCGACGCGCCACCTCTTCCTCCGGCAGCGCCAGGTCAGTGGGCTTCAGCGCGAGATGCAGGCCACTTGCCTTACGCGCCTCTCTCAGCTCATCCAGCTCTTCACTGGTGCGGTAGCACTTGAAGGCATGCCCGGCCTCGATCAACTGGCGCGCATGCTCGGCATAGATATCGCCCCGCTCGCTCTGGCGATACGGACCATGCGGCCCGCCCACGTCGGGACCCTCGTCCCACTCGAGCCCCAGCCAGCGCAGGGAATCGAGGATCATCTGCTCGGACTCGAGCGTGGAGCGCACCCGGTCCGTATCCTCGATGCGCAGGATGAACTGCCCACCGTGCTGCCTCGCAAAGCAGAGGTTGAACAGCGCGATGTAAGCAGTGCCTACGTGGGGATCGCCAGTGGGTGACGGCGCAATACGAGTACGTACGGTCATGTCGTCCTTATCCAGTCGGGAAAACTCATGGCGGCATTATACGCACCTGGCACGACGGGGGCAGCCGCACCGGCCGCCTTGCTTCCGCCAAGCACGCCAGTCACCCCAGGCACGTTTATTGCCGTTGCCGCTCGCGGCACGGCCAGGGATGGTGTGTAAAACGTTGAACTGCCAAATTTGCACACTTAACATGGATCATTGACAATCACTTTCCTTTGGTTCTTCTGTCTTCAGGTTGATGCAATGGACTCACTGGGTAATAGAATCAAGCAATTAAGATTGCAGGCAAATCTCAACAAGGCTGCACTTGCCAGAAAGGTCGGCGTATCGGATGTCACGATCTCGTACTGGGAGTCGGGCGCGATCAAGCAGATCGGTCATGAGCGGCTGGTAGCACTGGCAGATGCTCTAGGCTGTACACTGGGGCAACTGCTCGAAGGTGT
>NZ_BAEU01000099.1:0-17194 GCF_000246875.1 Halomonas sp. KM-1 | reverse complement strand
CGTCACGGGCGCCCTGCAGACGCAGCCGCCCCTCGTCGAGCACCAGCAGCGTGTCGACGCTTGCCAGTACGCTGCGCCGATGGGTGATCACGAACAGGGTGACGCCATCCCGCTTGAGTCGTTCCAGCGCCGCCATCAGCGCGCGCTCACCGGTATCGTCGAGATTGGCGTTGGGCTCGTCGAGCACCACCAGCACCGGGTCGCCATACAGGGCCCGGGCCAGGGCCACCCGTTGACGCTGACCGCGCGACAGCACCACGCCGGACTGCCCGAGCCGGGTCTCGTAGCCCGCCGGCAGTCGCAGGATCATGTCGTGCACGCCGGCCTTGCGCGCCGCCTCGACCACCCGCTCAGGGCACGGCTCGCCGAAGCGGGCGATGTTGTCGCTCACCGTGCCGTCGAAGAGTTCGATCTCCTGGGGTAGATAGCCCAGGAAAGGCCCCAAGGCGGCGCGGTCCCACTGCTCGAAGCTGGCCCCATCGAGGCGTATCGCCCCCCTCGCCGGCGCCTGGGCGCCGGCCAGCAGACGGGCCAGGCTGCTCTTGCCAGCCGCGCTCGGCCCGATGATGCCGACGTGTTCACCGCGCTCGACGCGAAAGGCGATGCTGTCGAGCACGGCCCGGTCGGACCCCGGCACCAGCAGCGTGGCCGACTCTACCGTCACCTCTCCGCGGGGGGCGGGCAGTGCCAGGCGCTGCCGTTCGGCGGGCATTTCCCTGAGCAGCGTCGCCAACCGCCGATAAGCGTCGCGGGCGCTCACCAACCCCCGCCAGCCACCGATCATGCCGTCGATGGGCGCCAGGGCGCGGGCCAGAACGATGGAAGCGGCGATCATGACGCCCGGAGTGATACGCCCCTCGAGCACCAGCAGCGCCCCCAGACCGAGGATCAACGACTGGAATGTCAGGCGCAGGGTCCTGGCGAGCTGGATCAGGCCGCTGGCCCGGTCGCTCGCGCGAGACTGCAGGACGAGGGCGGCCCGATGTCTGGCCAGCCAGCGCTGCCGCAGCGTCGGCAGCATGCCCAGCGAGCGGGCGACTTCGGCGCCGTTCAGGCTCTCCGCGACCTGCTCGCGCGCCTCGCGATAGCGCTCTCCCGCATCCTGCATGAGCCCCCGGGTCAGCTTTTCATTGGTCAGCGTCAGGCCGAGCAGCACCAGCCCTGCCAGGCTGGCGAAAACGCCGAGCCAGGGGTCGAAGAGAAACAGCAGGGTCAGATAGAGCGGAACCCAGGGGGCATCGAAGAAGGCGAAGAGCGCATTGCCGGAAACGAACTGGCGCAGCGTGCGCAAGTCATCAAGCGGCTGCACCGAGGTACGCCCCTCGCCGGCAAGTTGCCGGGCGAATACGGCTTGGTGCAAGCGCGCCCCTAGCCGAGCATCGAGGCGGTTGCCGATACGCACCAGCAGGCGTGACCGCACCACATCGAGAAAGCCCATGACCGCCATCAGGAACAGGACGACCAGGGTAAGCAGCAGCAGCGTCTCACGGCTGCCGGTGGTAATGACACGATCGTACACCTGGAGCATGTAGAGCGCCGGCACCAGCATCAGGGCATTGACGAAAAGACTGAAGCCGAGCACCCACATCAGGGTCGGCCGGCACTGACGCAGCGCTCTTGCGAGATCGTCGACGGTCTCGGCGGCCATGGCTTGTATCCCTCCCGCAGAGATACTCTGCTCGCACTCGTGGCACGAGAGCGGCGGTATGAAGGCTTGAAGCGGGGCAGCCTAACAGAGCCGCAGCGAAGCCATGACTACGGAATGATGGTTTTCGTAACGACGGGTCTTGTTATGTTTCTTCCCCAGACTACCTCTCTCTTCATTTGCCATGAGCTTCGCCGCTTAGCATCACTCCCCGGACAATTTTTCTAGGTTGAATTAAGTGTTACAAAGCCGGAAAGCCTGTCCGATTGCCACCCTTTTGGCGCCTAGACCGCCTGTTTTTCTCGCCGCCAAGCGTTTAGCATCTCGCCGCCCGTCACATCGCAAACCTCGCAAATGAGTCTTGAAAACGAGTCCAACAAGGTGCACGAGGAGAGACGACATGTCCGTGTTAAAGGCTGGCCCATCGACGACGGCAGCGGCCCTTCAGACCCTGATCGATGACGCACCGAGTGGTGCCACCATCGAACTCTCGGCGGGTGAATATACGCTCGACGCCCCCCTGACCATCGACCGTTCCGACCTCACCCTCACCGGAGCCGGCTCCGACGCTACCCGCCTGACCTTCACCCGCAACGCCCTGGATCAGGGCCATGCCATCAAGCTGGACGGCACCGCCGACAGTCTCGACCTCGGCACCCTCGATGCCGCCGTACGGCGGGGTGACACGGGTATCGCCATCGATGCCGAACTGGAAGTGGGCGATACCCTGCGCCTGTGGCAGGACAACGACAGCGCCTTTCTCGATGAAATAGGCGACAGCGCGTGGCGCAAGCAGGAGCATGCGGAGCTGCGCACCAGCATGGCCAAGGTCACGGCAGTGGAAGATGGGCAGGTCAGCCTGGATCGTGGGGTACATTTCGATTTCGAAGCGGGCAAGACCCAGGTGGAAAGAGTGGCCAGCGTCGATGACGTTACCCTGTCGGGTTTCGGCATCGATTTCGAGCTCGGCACTCCCGACGCTGCAAGCTTCCAGAATACCGAGAGCGAGCTGACGGGCTTCAAAGGCGTGTATCTCGACGGCACCAACGGTTCGCAGCTCCACGATATCGACGTCACGAATGGCCCCTCCACCGCCTTTCATGTTTCGCGCTCAGTGGATGCCGACGTTGCCGATGTCTCTGCCGAAGGCGCTTTCAATAAAGGCGGCGGTGGCAACGGCTATGCTTTCGAGCTGCGCGAAAGCTACGACGGCAGCTTCACCGGCCTGGAGGACAGCGGCATGCGACATGGCCTGGTATTCGCCTCCTGGCGCTCCTCCGTCGATAACGACGTCGAGGTCGCTCGGACCGATCGCGACGTCAACTTCCACGGTGGACGCGACCACGGCAATCAGGTGCGGGTCGAGCGCTCGCTGCGCGACCCGGAGAACGACGGCCTGTCACCGACCCTTTGGGTGAACGAGGGGGGAGAAGCGTTCGGCGCCCCCACCGACCCGGACGCCAATCAGGTCCGTTTCGACTATGTCGTCGGCTCCCGCCGCGACGACGTGATTCGCGGCAGCGACGATGGCGTCTACCTCAACGGCGGCCTGGGTGACGATACCCTGATCGGCGGCGCCGGCAACGACATCCTGCAAAGCGGCCCCGGCGACGACTGGAACGACGGTGAGGACGTTCTGATTGGTGGTGGCGGTACCAACACCGCCCGCTATACGAGCGACTTCGACGCTTACCGCATCGACTTTGTCGACGACGAGGTACGCATCCGCGACGACAAGGGCACCGACGACACCCTCCTCGACATGCAGTACGCCGTGTTCGGTGACGGCACCACGCTGCACGTGGTCTCACGCAGCCTGTTCGAAGCCGAGCCGATGCCCGTCCCCGGCGAACGGGAAGTGCTGGCGAGTGATGGTGGCTTGCTGCCGCCGCTGATCGACGATACGGCCGAGCTGGTCGTGACCGGCAATACGCTCGACGAGTGGAGTGACGGCCATAGCGCCGAAATCTTCGTCGAGAACGTGACCCAGGAGACGCTGGCGCTGCCCGATCTCCGCTTCGACCTGGACGACGAGCTGGATACGCTATGGAATGGCGAGTTCAGCCGTGAGGGCGAGACCTACCGGGTCGGCGACTCGCGCGAGCTGGCGCCGGGCGAGGCCTGGCGCTTCGCCTACCGGGCCCAGGGCGACGACAAGCAGCTGCCGCAGGCCATTGAAGCCGACGATCTCGAACTTCAGCTGCTGGGCATGGACGCCCCGCGCTTCGACGAGGCACTGGCCTGAAGCGAACACCGGACAGTAGACGATGAAATGAAACGGGGCGCCTCGATGAGGCGCCCCGTTTGGTCAGCTGCGATGAAGCCAGGCTTACCAGCCAGTGACGTCCTTCAGCGCGTCACCGATCTGGGCCAGGGAGCGAACGGTACGCACGCCGGCATCTTCCAGCGCGGCGAACTTCTCGTCAGCGGTACCCTTGCCACCGGAGATGATCGCACCGGCGTGGCCCATACGCTTGCCCGGAGGCGCGGTGACACCGGCGATGTAGGACACCACCGGCTTGGTCACGTTGGCCTTGATGTAGGCAGCGGCCTCTTCCTCGGCGGTACCGCCGATCTCGCCGATCATGACGATGGCCTCGGTCTTCGGGTCCTTCTCGAACATCGCCAGGATGTCGATGAAGTTGGAGCCCGGGATCGGGTCGCCGCCGATGCCCACACAGGTGGACTGACCGAAGCCGTGGTCGGTGGTCTGCTTGACCGCTTCGTAGGTCAGGGTGCCGGAACGCGACACGATGCCGACCTTGCCCGGCTTGTGGATGTGGCCCGGCATGATGCCGATCTTGCTCTCGCCGGGAGTGATCACACCCGGGCAGTTCGGGCCGATCAGGCGCACGCCCAGCTCGTCGCACTTGACCTTGACGTCGAGCATGTCGAGTGTGGGGATGCCTTCGGTGATGCACACGATCAGCTTGATGCCGGCATTGGCGGCTTCGAGGATCGAGTCCTTGCAGAAGGCGGCCGGTACGTAGATCACGCTGGCCTCGGCGCCGGTCTTCTCGACCGCTTCCTTGACGGTGTTGAACACCGGCAGGCCCAGGTGCTCCTGGCCGCCCTTGCCCGGGGTGACGCCGCCGACCATCTTGGTACCGTAGGCAATCGCCTGCTCGGAATGGAAGGTCCCCTGCCCGCCGGTGAAGCCCTGGCAGATGACCTTGGTGTTCTTGTCGATCAGGATGCTCATTACTTGCCCTCCGCTGCCTTGACAACCTGCTGAGCCGCATCGGTCAGGCTCGTGGCAGCGATGATGTTCAGACCACTGGAGGCCAGCTTCTCGGCACCCAGCTCGGCGTTGTTACCTTCGAGACGCACCACCACCGGTACGTTGACGCCGACCTGCTCGACGGCACCGATAATGCCCTCGGCAATCATGTCGCAGCGCACGATGCCGCCGAAGATGTTGACCAGCACGGCCTTGACGGAGTCGTCGGAGAGGATCAGCTTGAAGGCCTCCGCCACGCGCTCCTTGGTCGCACCGCCGCCCACGTCGAGGAAGTTGGCAGGCTGGCCGCCATGGAGCTTGATGATGTCCATGGTGCCCATGGCCAGTCCGGCACCATTGACCATACAGCCGATGTTGCCTTCCAGGGCCACGTAGTTGAGTTCCCAGGCAGCTGCCTCGGCCTCACGCTCGTCTTCCTGAGAGGGATCGCGCATCGCCTGCAGGTCCGGATGCCGATACAGGGAGTTGCTGTCCAGGTTGATCTTGGCGTCGAGGCAGTGCAGGTTGCCTTCCTCGGTGATCACCAGCGGGTTGATCTCGAGCAGCGCCAGATCCTTCTCGTGGAACAGACGCGACAGGCCCAGGAAGATCTTGGTGAACTGCTTGACCTGGTCGCCTTTCAGGCCCAGGGCAAAAGCCAGCTCGCGCGCCTGATACGGCTGCGCACCGACCAGCGGGTCGATCTCGGCCTTGAGAATCTTCTCGGGGGTTTCCTCGGCGACCTTCTCGATCTCGACGCCACCTTCGGTGGAAGCCATGAACACCACGCGACGAGTGGTGCGGTCGACCACAGCGCCCAGGTAGAGCTCGTTGGCGATGTCAGTGCAGTTCTCCACCAGGATCTTGGCGACCGGCTGACCGTTCGCGTCGGTCTGGTAGGTCACCAGGTTCTTGCCCAGCCAGTGCTCGGCGAAGGCCTTGGCCTCTTCCGGGCTCTTGATCAGCTTGACACCGCCGGCCTTGCCGCGGCCACCGGCGTGGACCTGGGCCTTGACGACCCACATGTCACCACCGATCTTCCTGCAGGCTTCCGCCGCTTCCTCGGGGGTATCGACTGCGAAGCCCTTGGATACCGGCAGACCATAATCGGCAAACAGCTGCTTGCCTTGATACTCGTGAAGGTTCATCGATTCATGCCATTGGTTGCATGTGACTCGAACGGCAACCGCGAAACACCGCCTGCGACGGTCGATGCCGGGTTACCCCCGTCCGCGCCCGATACATGGCCGGGCGCGACGCGCCATCCCCATGGATGGCGCTCGTTGTTACGTCTACTGCGTACTGCCTGTTCGCCCGACTAGCGCTTCTTGCGGTTGGCCATGTGGATGGCGTGACCGTCCACCGCCAGCGCCGCCTCGTGAATCGCCTCGGAGGTGCTTGGGTGAGCGTAGCAGGTCAGCGCCAGATCCTCGGCGCTGGAGCCGAATTCCATGGCGATCACGCCTTGGGCAATCAGCTCACCGGCATGCTGGCTGACGATGTGCATGCCCAGGATACGATCGGTCTCGGCATCGGCAATGATCTTGGCCATGCCTTCCGGCGCGTTGTTGGCAAGCGCCCGACCGTTGGCCGAGAACGGGAAGGAGCCGGTCTTGACTGCAATGCCCTTGGCCTTGGCTTCCTGCTCGTTCAAGCCGACCCAGGCCACTTCCGGCGAGGTGTAGATCACGCTGGGAATGGCGTCGTAGTTCATCTCCGCCTTGTGCCCGGCGATGATGTCGGCCACCATCACGCCCTCTTCCGAAGCCTTGTGGGCCAGCATCGGACCGCGCACGCAGTCACCGATGGCATAGATGCCGGGCACGCTGGTGCGGCACTGGTCGTCGACGTGAATGAAACCGCGCTCGTCGAGGCCTACGCCGACGTTCTCGTCGACCACGCCCTTGGTGTAGGGGCGACGACCGACGCAGACGATCAGCTTGTCGAAGGTCTGCTCCTGCTCACCCTTGCCGTCGCTGTACTTGACCGTAACCTCGTTGCCCTTGACCTCGGAGCCGGTAACGCGTGCGCCGAGCTTGATGTCCAGGCCCTGCTTCTTGAGCAGCTTCTGGGTCTCCTTGGCGATGGCGGTATCGACCATCGGCAGGAAGGTGTCCATGGCTTCGAGCACGGTCACCTCGGCGCCCAGACGACTCCATACGCTGCCCAGTTCGAGGCCGATGACGCCGGCGCCGATCACGCCCAGGCGCCCCGGCACCTCGGTGAACTCCAGCGCACCGGTGGAAGTGACGACGATGTCCTCGTGCAGCGGGGTCGGCGGGATTTCCACCGGTACCGAACCCGCGGCGATGACGATGTTGTCGGCTTCATAGGTGGTCTTGCCACCGTCGTGGTCGGTGACTTCGACCTGCTTGGTGCCGGTCACCTTGCCGGTGCCGTCGATGGCGGTGACGCCGTTGGCCTTGAACAGGGCGCTGATGCCACCCACGTTCTTGGCGATGACGGAGTTCTTGAACTCCAGCATCTTGGCCACGTTGGCCTTGGGCGGTTCCAGATCGATGCCGATCTCGGCGAAGTGATCGCGTGCTTCGACGAACTTGTGGGATGTCTCGAGCAGCGCCTTGGAGGGAATGCAGCCCACGTTGAGGCAGGTACCGCCGTGAACGGTCTTGCCTTCCTTGTTGACCCATTTCTCGACGCAGGCAGTCTTCAGCCCCAGTTGGGCGGCACGGATGGCGGCCACGTAGCCCCCGGGGCCCGCACCGATGACGATCACATCAAATTTGTCGGCCATGTGGTTCTTCCTGTTGATCGGTTCGCGTTTGAGTCCGTTGATTCGGCGCCGTCAGATATCCAGCAGCAGGCGCGCCGGATCCTCGAGCAGCTCCTTGATGGTCACCAGGAACTGCACCGCATCCTTGCCGTCGATCATACGGTGGTCGTATGACAGGGCCAGGTACATCATTGGGCGGATCTCGACCTTGCCGTTGACGGCCATGGGGCGCTCCTGGATCTTGTGCATGCCCAGGATGGCGGTCTGCGGCGGGTTGAGGATCGGGGTCGACATCAGCGAGCCGAAGATGCCGCCGTTGGTGATGGTGAAGGTGCCGCCCTGCATCTCCTCGATGCCGAGCTTGCCGTCACGCGCCCGCTTGCCGAAGTCGACGATGCCCTTCTCGACGTCGGCGATCTTCATGCTGTCGGTATCGCGCAGCACCGGCACCACCAGGCCGCGGTCGGTGGAGACCGCCACGCCGATGTCCTGATAGCCGTGGTAGACGATGTCGGTGCCGTCGATGGAGGCGTTGACGTCAGGGAAGCGCTTGAGTGCCTCGGAAGCCGCCTTGACGAAGAAGCCCATGAAGCCGAGCTTGACGTCGTGTGCCTTCAGGAAAGTGTCCTTGTACTGCGCACGCAGATCCATCACCGCGCCCATGTCCACCTCGTTGTAGGTGGTGAGCATGGCGGCGGTCTGCTGAGCCTGGACCAGACGCTTGGCGATGGTCTGACGCAGACGGCTCATCGGCACACGCTTCTCGGGACGCTCACCCTCGAAGGCCGGTGCGGCGGCAGCCTGCTTGGGTGCGGCAGCGGGAGCGGCGCTCTTCTTGGCCGTGCCGGCCTGAACGGCGCGCTGCACGTCTTCCTTGAGGATGCGACCGCCCTTGCCGGTACCTTCGATCTTGCTCACGTCGAGGTCGTGCTCGGCAACCATCTTGCGTGCCGCCGGGGCCAGGATCTTGTCGCCGATCCGCTCGTCGCCCGAGCCGTCATCGGCGGAAGCGGCCGGCGTGACATCTGCGGCCGTCTCGGCACCGCCCGCACCCTCGGTGAAGATGGCCAGCACCGCCTCGGAGGCGACCTGACTGCCCTCTTCCGCCTTGATCTCGGCCAGGGCGCCGTCTGCCGGTGCGACTACCTCGAGCACCACCTTGTCGGTCTCGATGTCGGCCAGCACTTCATCGCGCTTGACCGCCTCGCCCACCTTCTTGTGCCAGGTGGCCACGGTGCCTTCCTGGATCGACTCGGGGAAGGTCGGTGCCTTCACCTCGTGAGACTTGCCGCCGGCGGCCGGCGCCGCCTTGGCCTCGCTCTGCGGCGCCGCCTTGGCGTCGGCCTTCTCGCCCTTCTTCTCGGCGCCCTTGGCGCCGCCAGCACCGATCTTGCCCAGCACCTGCTCGGACTGCACGGTATCGCCCTCTTCCACCAGCACCTCGGAGAGGGTGCCGGCTTCCGGTGCCACCACTTCGAGCACCACCTTGTCGGTTTCGATCTCGACGATCAGCTCATCGCGCTCGACGCTGTCCCCCGCCTTCTTGTGCCAGGCAGCCACGCTGCCTTCGGCAACGGATTCCGGAAAGGTGGGCGCTTTGATATCGGTAGCCATGTCGTTTCCCTTGTATGTTCTCTACGTCCCGGTGGATTCGCTCAGACGTTGAAGGCGTCTTCCACCAACTGGCGCTGCTGTTCGGTATGCACGGACATGTAGCCCGCCGCGGGTGCCGCCGATGCCGGACGCCCGGCGAACTTGAGTTCACCGCCGAGGCCGTTCTTGAGCATGTCGGCCACCGCCCGCATGTGGTGCTGGCTGGGATACCAGGCGCCCTGATTGAGCGGCTCTTCCTGACACCACACCACGGTATCGAGATTGACGTAGGCCTTCAGCGCCTCGAAGAGCTCCTCCTTGGGGAAGGGGTAGAGCTGCTCGATACGCACGATGGCGGTGTCGTCGCGGCCGTTCTCTTCGCGCCATGCCGCCAGGTCGTAGTAGACCTTGCCGGCACACATGATGACGCGAGTCACCTTCTGGGCTTCGAGGTTGCCCTGATCCGGCAGCACCATCTGGAAGTGGCCGTTGGCCAGATCGTCGAGGCTGGAGATCGCCTCCTTGTGACGCAGCAGGCTCTTGGGCGACATCACCACCAGCGGCTTGCGCAGCGGACGGATCACCTGACGACGCAGCAGGTGGAAGATCTGCGCCGGCGTGGTGGGCACGCACACCTGCATGTTGTGCTCGGCACACAGCTGCAGGAAGCGCTCCAGGCGCGCCGAGGAGTGTTCCGGCCCCTGCCCTTCGTAGCCGTGAGGCAGCAGCATGGTCAGGCCGCACAGCCGTCCCCACTTGGTCTCGCCGGAGGAGATGAACTGGTCCACCACCACCTGAGCACCGTTGAAGAAGTCGCCGAACTGCGCTTCCCAGATCACCAGGTCGTTGGGCGCCGTCGTGGCATAGCCATACTCGAACGCCAGCACCGCCTCCTCGGAGAGGAAGGAGTCGTGGATGGTGAAGCGCGGCTGGCCGTCGGCCAGATGCTGCAGCGGCACGTAGGTGCTGCCGTCCTTCTGGTTGTGCACCACCGCATGGCGGTGGGAGAAGGTACCGCGGCCCACGTCCTGGCCGGTGATACGCACCGGATGCCCTTCGTCGAGCAGGGTGGCGTAGGCCAGGGTTTCGGCGAAGCCCCAGTTCAGCGCCAGACCGCCGGCCTGCATCTTGCGGCGGTCCTCGTAGATCTTGGCTACCTGGCGCTGCACTTCGACGCCGTCGGGAATCTCGCACATGCGTGCGGCCAGCCGCTGCAGGCGCTTCATCTCGACGCCGGTGTCGGCATAGCCGCTCCACTCGTGACCGAGATAGGGTTTCCAGTCGACGAACAGCGTGGTGTTGGGCTCCTGGACCAGGGCGTTGGCGACGTGGTTGCCCGCCATCAGGTCTTCACGATAGGTCTCGGTCATCGCCTGGGCGTCTTCCTCGCTGAGCACGCCCTGCTCCACCAGGCGCTGCGCGTAAAGCGTACGCGAGGAGGGATGATCCTTGATCTTCTGATACATCAGCGGCTGGGTGCCGGAGGGCTCGTCGGCCTCGTTGTGACCGCGGCGGCGATAGCAGACCAGATCGATGACCACGTCCTTGCGGAACTGCTGGCGGTAGTCGAGTGCCACCTGGGTGGCATGCAGCACCGCGTCCGGATCGTCGCCGTTGACGTGGAAGATCGGTGCCTGAACCATCTTGGCGATGTCGGTGCAGTACTCGGTGGAGCGCGTGTCCTGCGGATGCGAGGTGGTGAAGCCGACCTGGTTGTTGATGACGATATGAATCGTCCCACCGGTCTTGTAGGCACGGGTCTGGGACATCTGGAACGTCTCCATGACCACGCCCTGACCGGCGAAGGCGGCGTCACCATGGATGTTGACCGGCAGGACCTTGGTGCCTTCGTAGTCGTCGCGGCGGTCCTGACGGGCACGCACCGAACCTTCCACCACCGGCGACACGATCTCCAGGTGCGAGGGGTTGAAGGCCAGCGCCAGATGCACCTCGCCACCCGGCGTCATCACGTTGGAGCTGAAGCCCTGGTGATACTTGACGTCGCCCGAGCCGCGCTCGATCAGCTTCTTACCGTCGAACTCGTCGATCAGCTCGGAGGGGTTCTTGCCGAGAATGTTGACCAGCAGGTTGAGGCGGCCGCGGTGGGCCATGCCGATGACCATCTCCTTGATCCCGTAGCCACCGCCGCGCTGGATCAGCTCGTCCATCATCGGGATGAATGCCTCACCGCCCTCGAGACCGAAGCGCTTGGTGCCGGGATACTTGGAGGCCAGGTAGTTCTCCAGGCCCTCCGCGGCGGTCAGGCGCTCCAGCAGATGCTTGCGCACGTCGTCGCTGTACTTGGGTGCCGAGCGAACCGACTCGAAGCGCTGCTGCAGCCAGCGCTTCTCCTCGGTATCGACGATATGCATGATCTCGCAGCCGATGGAGCGACAGTAGGTGTGCTCCAGCGCCTCGACGATCTCACGCAGCGGTGCCTTGTCCATCCCCAGAAAGAAAGAGCCGGTCTGGAACTCGGTGTCCAGATCGGCCGGAGATAGCTGGTGGAAGGAGAGGTCGAGGTCGGGAACGGGCGCCTGACTGCGCAGCTTGAGCGGGTCGATATCGGCTTTCTGATGTCCCCGGAAGCGGTAGGCGTTGATCAGCTGCAACACCTTGACCTGCTTCTTGTTCTCGCCGCTGTCGGCAGCGGCCGTCGTGGTCCGGCGAGCGCGGGCCAGCTGCTGGAACTGGTCACGTACCGGACTTAGAGGGACGTCATGGGTGGCGCTGCCATCGACGCTCGGCAGCTGATCGAAGTAGGTTCGCCACTCGTCGGGCACGGAACCTGGGTCGGCGAGGTATTGCTCGTAGAGCGCTTCCACATAGTGAACGTTGCTGCCGCTCACGTGGGAGCTGTTCCACATCAACTCCATTATGCCTTGTTGCATCTCTCGGTCACCCTACACTGATGGGGTGTTGTCGGCGCCGTCACGGGCCAGCCGCGGCGGCTTGGCTGGTGCCCTGCCGGTGGGGCGTCTCTCTTCCGGCGGATCCAGCCGCGAGGCCGGAAACCTTGAAATTCATGCTCAAGAGCCGGTACCTGTGGCACCGGCTCTGTCGCTACTGTGCGAACCGACCGCGACACAAGGTCGCGGCCAAACTGCGGCCGCTATGATAGCAAGCCACGCGCCACGATTTAAGTGGCATTCGCCAGCAACATGTCACGGATCTTGCCGATGGCCCGAGTGGGATTGAGCCCCTTGGGACATACCGCGACGCAGTTCATGATGCCGCGGCAGCGGAACACGCTGAACGGATCTTCGAGTTCCGACAGGCGTTCGCGAGTTGCGGTATCGCGCGAGTCGGCCAGGAAACGGTACGACTGCAGCAGACCGGCCGGACCGACGAACTTGTCCGGGTTCCACCAGAACGACGGACAGGAGGTCGAGCAGCAGGCGCACAGGATGCACTCATAGAGCCCGTCGAGCTTGTCGCGATCCTCGGGCGACTGCAGGCGCTCGATGGCCGGCGCCGGGGTGTCGTTCTGCAGGTACGGCTGGATGCGCTCGTACTGCTTGTAGAACAGCCCCATGTCGACCACCAGGTCGCGCACTACCGGCAGGCCCGGCAGCGGACGCAGCACCAGCTTGTTGTCCTTGACCACGTCGGACAGCGAGGTGATGCAGGCCAGACCGTTCTTGCCGTTCATGTTCATGCCGTCGGAGCCGCACACGCCCTCGCGGCAGCTGCGACGGAAAGCCAGGGTGGTGTCCTCGGCCTTGAGCATTTCCAGCACGTTCAGCACCATCAGGTCACGGCCCTGAGTGTCGAGCTGGTACTCCTGCATGTAGGGCGCGGAGTCGGTTTCCGGGTTGTAGCGGTAAATGGATACCTGAAGCATCTCGTGACTCCCCCTTAATATGTACGGACTTTCGGCTCGAAGGTGTCGACGGTCTTCGGCTTGAAGTTGACGTCACGCTTGCCGACCCGCTTCTCGGCCGGGAAGTACATGGAGTGCTTCAGCCAGTTGGCGTCGTCGCGATCCGGATAGTCGTAGCGCGAGTGGGCGCCGCGGCTCTCCTTACGCTCCAGGGCCGCGATGGCGGTGGCTTCGGCCACTTCCATCAGGTTGTCGAGCTCGAGCGCCTCGACGCGGGCGGTGTTGAAGGCGCCGGACTTGTCGACCAGATGCGCTTCGCCGATACGGCCGCGCAGATCGGCCAGCTTCTTGACTCCTTCCTGCATGTGATCTTCCTGACGGAACACACCGAAGGAGTTCTGCATGATGCTCTGCAGCTCGGTCTTGAGAGCTGCCACGGATTCGCCGCCGCTGGATTCGTTCCAGCGGGTCATGCGCTTCATGGCCGCCTCGATGTCGGACTCGGAAGCGTCGAGGTAATCGATACCCTCGTTGAGCGCGCTCTCGATGAACATGCCGGCCGCACGACCGAACACTACCAGGTCGAGCAGCGAGTTGCCGCCCAGGCGGTTGGCGCCGTGCACCGATACACAGGCCGCTTCGCCACAGGCAAACAGGCCATTGACGATGCGGTCGTTGCCGTCGGCGTCCTGCATGATCGCCTGACCGTGCACGTTGGTCGGAATCCCGCCCATCATGTAGTGGCAGGTCGGCACCACCGGGATCGGCGCCTTGACCGGATCGGCATGGGCGAAGATCTTGGACAGCTCACTGATACCGGGCAGGCGCTTGTTGAGCACCTCTTCGCCCAGGTGATCGAGCTTGAGGTAGACGTGGTCGCCCTGCTCGCCGCAGCCGCGGCCCTCGAGGATCTCCATGACCATGGAGCGTGCCACCACGTCACGACCGGCCAGATCCTTGGCGTTGGGGGCATAACGCTCCATGAAGCGCTCGCCATCCTTGTTGACCAGATAGCCACCCTCACCGCGGCAGCCCTCGGTGACCAGCACGCCGGCACCGTAGATACCGGTGGGGTGGAACTGCCACATCTCCATGTCCTGCATCGGGAAGCCGGCGCGCAGCGCCATGCCGATGCCGTCGCCGGTGTTGATCAGGGCGTTGGTGGTGGAAGCATAGATGCGACCGGCACCGCCGGTAGCCATGACGGTGGCCTTGGACTTGACGTGCACCACTTCGCCGGTCTCGATGCACATGGCGATGCAGCCCACCACGTCACCGTTGGCGTTCTTGACCAGATCGACCGCGAACCACTCGTTGAGGAAGGTGGTGTTATTCTTCAGGTTGTTCTGATAAAGGGTGTGCAGCAGCGCGTGGCCGGTACGGTCGGCCGCCGCGCAGGTGCGCGCCGCCTGGCCGCCTTCACCGAAGTTCTTTGACTGACCGCCGAACGGACGCTGATAGATACGGCCGTTGTCGAAACGCGAGAACGGCAGGCCCATGTGCTCGAGTTCGAAGACCGCCTTGGGCCCCTCGGAGCACATGTACTCAGCGGCGTCCTGGTCGGTGATGTAGTCGCCGCCCTTGACGGTGTCGTACATGTGCCAGCGCCAATCGTCGTTGGGGTCGGCCGAGGCGATGGCGCAGGTGATGCCGCCCTGGGCGGACACGGTGTGCGAGCGGGTCGGGAAGACCTTGGACAGCACGGCGGTCTGCTTGCCGGACTTGGCCAGCTCGAGCGCCGCGCGCAAGCCGGAGCCGCCACCGCCGATGATGATGGCGTCGAAGGACAAGGTACGCATGTTAGACATGAATCAGGCTCCCCACAGAACGGTAATGCCCCAGACCAGGAACACGAACACGGCCAGGATGATGACGACCTGGGCGCCGAGGCGAACGGGCGTGGACTTGAGGTAATCGGTGGTCACGGTCCACAGCCCCACCCAGGCGTGCGCGGCAAGCGAGATAAAGGCCAGCAGGGAGAAGATCCGCATCCAGGTCTGGGCAAACAGATTGCTCCAGGTAACGTAATCGAGCCCGGGGTTGAACAGCAGATACGCGACGATGAAAACCGTGTAGAGCGCCAGAATGACGGCCGAGACCCGCTGGATCAGCCAGTCGGACAGGCCGCTGCGACCCAGATTGGTGATATTGGTTACCATACCCAGACTCCCGCCAGAATGATCAGGACGGCACTGATGACCACGGTGGCCTGTGCCTTCTTCACGCCCCCCTCGAGGGTCACGCCATATCCAGCATCCATCAGCATGTGCTTGATGCCGGCAACGAAGTGAAAGGCCAGGGCTGACAGCAGCCCCCAGGCGATCAGCTTGGCCAGGATGTTGTTGGCCAGGGTGTCGCGCACGGCGAGGAAGCCTTCCGGAGACGACAGCGACTTGTCGAGGGCCCAGAACGCGAAGATGAGGCCAACGAACAGGATTACGCCGGTGATGCGGTGGGCGATCGACGTCAAGGCGGGAAGTGGGAACTGTATCGTGGTGAGGTCTAGGTTGACGGGTCGTTTGCTATTCACGGCTCTATACACACTCTCTTGGCTCGCTCTTCAACCGATGGGACCAGGCTCGAGCGGGCGGTGGTTTGAGGTAGGGGGCTCGCCGCTGCCGGGACGGGCATGACAACGAGTACCTGCCAGTCGCGCGGTGTGGATTATAGGGACATGAACCCCTAGTGACAAATACCCACCGCGCTAACTCGACCATGGTTCAAGCTCGCCATGCCTGGGATGGCAAGCAGACAGGCTCGTCGCGCCGCAACCGGCGGCCCATGGGCGCTCTCGTGGTGCAAAGCACCATTTTCTATACAACAGCTATCTAACAAAAAGTTCCATGCACAACTATGCGGTCACTTTGGCCCAATTGACAATCCCGGGAACGCTTCTATAGTGGGCTGACCTTTTTCGCGGGCCACGGCTCCAACAGGGTTTGCGAAATAACGAGTTAACGTTCCATAGCGACTTCGAGAGGAGGCCAGAATGGCTGACAGGAAAGCGACACTGACGGTAGACGGCCTGGAAAAAGCGATCGAGCTGCCCGTCTACTCAGGAACCCTGGGCCCTGACGTGGTCGATGTTCGCGGTCTGGGCGCCGAAGGCCTGTTCACCTACGATCCAGGCTTCATGGCAACCTCCTCGTGCCAGTCGGCCATCACCTATATCGATGGCGCCAAGGGCGTTCTTCTGCATCGCGGCTATCCGATCGACCAGTTGGCCAAGGAGTCCAACTTCGTCGAGGTGTGCTACGCGCTGCTGTTCGGTGAGCTGCCGACCGCCGAGCAGTACGCCGACTTCGAGTCGCGGGTGCGCAACCACACCATGGTCCACGATCAGATCAACAACTTCTTCAAGGGCTTCCGCCGCGACGCTCACCCGATGTCGATCCTGTGCGGCGTGGTCGGCGGTCTTGCCGCTTTCTACCACGACCACCTGGACATTACCGTCGAGGAAGACCGCGTCATCAGCGCGATCCGTCTGATTGCCAAGATGCCGACCATTGCGGCCATGTCCTACAAGTATAACGTCGGCCAGCCGTTCAACTACCCGCGCAATGACCTGAGCTATGCAGAGAACTTCCTCTACATGATGTTCAGCAACCCGTGCGAGGAGTACAAGGTCAACCCGGTCTACGCCAAGGCCATGGACCGCATCTTCATGCTGCATGCCGACCACGAGCAGAACGCCTCCACCTCCACGGTGCGCCTGGCAGGCTCCACCGGCGCCAACCCGTTCGCCTGCATCAGCGCCGGCATCGCCGCACTGTGGGGCCCGGCTCACGGCGGTGCCAACGAGGCGGTGCTGAAGATGCTCGACGAGATCGGCGACGACTCCGAAGAGAACATACAGCGCTTCATCGACAAGGCCAAGGACAAGGACGACCCGTTCAAGCTGATGGGCTTCGGTCACCGCGTGTACCGCAACTTCGACCCGCGCGCCAAGGTCATGAAGGAGACCTGCGACGAGGTGCTGGCCGAACTCGGCATCGACGACCCGCAGCTAAAGATCGCCAAGCGCCTGGAGCAGATCGCCCTCGAGGACGAGTACTTCGTCGAGCGCAAGCTCTACCCCAACGTCGACTTCTACTCCGGCATCATTCTCAAGGCCATGGGCATCCCGACCAACATGTTCACGGTGATCTTCGCCGTGTCACGCACCATCGGCTGGATCTC
>NZ_BAEU01000100.1:0-17340 GCF_000246875.1 Halomonas sp. KM-1 | reverse complement strand
ATATCGCGAGCGTCGGCTGAAACGTCATGACGCCTTGCGCGGCCGCCTGGCCCGGCTGCCCGAGGCCGACGCGACGGAAGCGCTGAGCCTGGCCAGGACGCTCAAGCAGCAGCTCGGGCTGGATGACGATCATCCCCACTGGCAGGCCTTTCTTGCCGCTCGGGAAGCGCATCATACCGGCGACGATGTTCGCCAATTGTTGTCGCACCATTTGCTTGCGCCCCGCGACCGCCAGGCCCGGCGCCTGATCTCGCGCATGTCCGGCGAAACGGCGGTGATGGTGGCGGTCAGCCCGCTGACACTGGTCGACATGTTCCTGGTGGCGTGGCGCAACCTGGCGATGATCGACCGGATCTGCCGTCTCTACGGGTTGGAGTTGGGCTATGCCAGCCGCCTGCGCCTGCTGCGCAACGTGCTCTACAACATGGCCTTTGCCGGGGCCACCGAGATGGCCAGCGATGCGGGGGTGGAGCTGCTCTCGCTGAACCTTGCCGGGCGCCTCTCGGCGCGGGCCGGCCAGGGCATGGGGGTGGGGCTGCTCACCGCCCGCCTCGGCCTGCGCACCCAGCGCCTGACACGCCCGCTGGTATTCGGCGAGGGTGAGGCACCACGCATGGCCGATCTGCGCAGCGAACTCTGGCAGCAGTTGAGGCGGCTGGAAAAGCAGGAATGATGTTGGGATCCGACGCTCCCTTGACCCGGATCATGACACTCTCTGCCCAAGGGTCTAGGCTCTTGAATAGGGACAGCTCAACAACCTAAGGAAACCGCCATGTTCAAATCGATCCTGGTTCCCGTCGATGGCTCCGAGGGCGCCAAGAAAGCGCTCGACGTCGCCTGTCTATTGGCCAATCAGGCCGACGCCACCCTGCACCTCCTGCATATCCCCGAAGAGCTCTCCCACGAGACGACGCTGGTCTGGGGCATCGGTGCCATCGCCATCGAGGCCTCACGCACGGAGCGGGAAGACATCGGCCGGCAGGTCGTCGAGAAGGCAGCCGAAGCCGCGCGCGCCAATGGCGTGGCCCAGGTGGAGACCGTCGTCGGTCAGGGCGACCCGGCACGCACCATCGTCAGCGAGGCGCGCCGTCGCGGTGTCGAAGCCATCGTCATGGGCAGTCGTGGCCTGAGCGACCTGCGCGGGCTGGTGGTGGGCAGCGTGTCGCACAAGGTCAGCCATGTGGCCGAGTGCACGGTGATCACCGTACGCTGAAGCCGTAACGCACACAGGCCGCCAGGCGGCCTGTCTCTTTAATGGCCCAGGCGGCTCAGGCCAGGCGCTTTTCCGTCTCGCGGTCGAACATGACTGCACGGCCCATATCGATGCGCAGGGTCAGCCGCTCGCCCGCCTTCACCCGGCACTTGGGCCCGACCCGGGCGGTGGCCTCACCATCCCCCAGCTTCAGCTGCAGCAGGATGTCCGCCCCAGTGGGTTCCACCACCGTGATGTGCGGCGTGAGTGCCACCCCCTCGGCGTACTCGCCGAGTCGTGCATCGTCCTCGGTGAAGTGCTCGGGGCGCAGCCCCAGGATCACACGCTCACCGATCTTTCCGGCCAGCGCCGGCGTTTCACGCTCCCGCGGCCAGGGCAGCTCCAGCGTCTCTTCTTCCGGGGTCTCCACGCGCAGCCGGTATGCCCCGCTTCCCCCCATCAGCGTGGCGCTGATGAAGTTCATCGACGGCGAGCCCATGAAGCCGGCGACGAACAGGTCCACCGGGTCGTTGTAGACCTCGTCGGGCGAGCCGAGCTGGAGAATGCGCCCGTCGCGCATCACCGCGATGCAGTCGGCCAGCGTCATCGCCTCGATCTGGTCGTGGGTGACGTAAACGATGGTGGTGCCCAGGCGCTGGTGCAGCTTCTTGATCTCGGTGCGCATGTCCACGCGCAGCTTGGCATCCAGGTTGGAGAGCGGCTCGTCGAACAGATAGACCTTGGGCTCCCGGGCCAGCGCGCGGCCCATGGCGACCCGCTGGCGCTGGCCGCCGGAGAGCTGCGAAGGCTTGCGCTCGAGCAGATGCGCGATCTGCAACAGCTCGGCGACCCGCTCCACCGCCACCTCGCGCTCGGCCTTGGGCACCTTGCGCATCTCCAGGCCGAAGCTGATGTTCTGCCGCACGGTCATGCTCGGATAGAGCGCATAGGACTGGAACACCATAGCGATGTCGCGCTCCGCCGGGGTCTGCCAGGTGACGTTCTCGCCGGCGATACGGATCTCTCCGGTGGTGACCGGCTCGAGCCCGGCAATGGCGTTCATCAGGGTCGACTTGCCGCAGCCCGAAGGCCCCACCAGGATCAGAAACTCTCCCGAGTCGATCGCCAGGCTGACGTCCTTGAGTACCTGCTCGCTGCCGAAGTCCTTGCACACGTTGTTGATTTCAAGCGCTGCCATGTCGAAAACCTCTCATTATTCGGTGGTACAGAGGGTGTCTACAAAAGTCACGAGCGAAGGTCAGGCAAGGCGAAATCAGCTGAAAAAGCGGAGTTTACGAGTGTGTAAATGAGCATTTTGAAGATGATTTCAACGCAGCATGACCGAGCGTAGTAATTTGTAGATGCCCTCTTAGCCTTTGACCGAGCCGGCCGTAAGCCCACGGACGAAATACTTTCCCGCCAGTACGTAGACGATCAGCGTGGGCAGCGCGGCGATCATTGCCGCCGCCATGTCGACGTTGTACTCGCGCGCCCCGGTGGAGGTGTTGACCAGATTGTTGAGCGCCACCGTGACCGGCTGGGTGTTGTGGGCCGAGAAGGCCACGCCGAACAGGAAATCGTTCCAGATCTGAGTGAACTGCCAGATCACCGAGACCACGATGATCGGCGCCGATACGGGCAGCAGGATGCGCCAGAAGATGCGAAAGAAGCCGGCGCCGTCGAGCTTTGCCGCCGAGACCAGCTCGGTGGGTACTGCCACGTAGAAATTGCGGAAGAACAGCGTGGTGAAGGCGATCCCGAAGATCACGTGAACCAGGATCAGCCCCGCCCGCGAACTCGACAGCCCCAGCCAGCCCAGCGTCTGCGCCATGGGCAGCAGCACCACCTGAAACGGGATGAAGCAGCCGAACAGCATCAGCGCGAAGAGCAGCTCCGAGCCCTTGAAGCGCCACTTGGTCAGGGCGTAGCCGTTGAGCGCGCCGACGGCGGTGGAGATCAAGACCGCGGGCACCACGATGGCAATCGAGTTGAAGAAGTAGACCCCGATGCCCTCGCAGCGCATGCCGGTACAGGCCTCGCCCCAGGCCTTGGCCCAGGGCACCAGGGTCGGCTCCCGGGGCAGCGAGAGCAGCGTGCCGGGGGTGATCTCGGCCAGCGGCTTGACCGAGGTGATCAGCATTACCGCGAGCGGCAGCAGATAGAACAGCGCGGCCAGCAGTAGCACGGCATAGAGCATGGCCCGACCTAGCCGCGCGCTCAGCGTACGGCGACGAATGACGTTAACCATGACGGCGGCTCCTCAACTCCGAGTAGAGATAGGGAATCAGGATCGCCAGCACGCCACCCAGCATCAGCATGGCGCTGGCCGAACCCAGACCGATCTGCGCTCGAGTGAAGGCATGGGCGTACATGAAGGTGGCCGGCAGGTCGGAGGCGTAGCCGGGTCCGCCGCCGGTGAGCGCCACCACCAGATCGAAGCTCTTGATGGCGATGTGCGAGAGAATCATCACCGCGCTGAACACCACCGGGCGCAGGCAGGGAATCACCACCCGCCAGTAGATGCGCGCCAGGCTGGCGCCATCGAGCTGGGCGGCCTTGAGGATACTGTCGTCGATGCCACGCAGCCCGGCGAGAAACAGCGCCATGACGAAGCCGGATGCCTGCCACACTGCGGCGATCACCAGGGTGTAGACGGCCATGTCCGGGTCGACCAGCCAGTCGAAGCGGAAATTCTCGAAGCCCCAGCTGCGTACCATGGCCTGGATGCCGAGACCGGGGTTGAGCAGCCACTTCCACACCACACCGGTGACGATGAACGACAGCGCCATGGGATAGAGATAGATCGTGCGCAGCGCACCCTCCTGGCGAATACGCTGGTCGAGCAGGATGGCGAGCACCAGCCCCAGTGCCAGGCAGATGGCCACGAACAGACCGCCGAACACCACCAGGTTGGTGGAAGCCACCCACCAGCGGTCGTTGGCCATCAGCCGCGCGTACTGGGCGAAACCGACGAACTCGTAGCTGGGCAGCATGCGCGAGTTGGTCAGCGAGAGAATGAAGGTCCACAGCATGAAGCCATAGACGAAGAACAGCGAGATGGCGGCAGAAGGCGCCAGCACCAGCTTGGGCAGCCAGGCCTGGAGCAGGCCTGAGTGGCTGCGCCGGGCAGCGGAACCGGCGGTCGGGCGTGCCGCCGAACTTGACAGGGACATAGCGGGAGACCTCGGGCTTGAGCGGCGTACCACCAGGGCGAACCTGGGTTGCAGGTTCGCCCTATCGGTTGGCTACGGTCAGAGCGCGGCCTGGGCGGCGTTGACCATCCGACGAGCGGCTTCTTCGGCGGCCATGTCACGCGAGTTGAAGTAGTTGGTCACCACGTCGAAGATGGCGCCCTGCACGTCGGCACGTACCGCCATGCCGTGGGCCATGCTGGGTACCAGGCCGCCCTCTTCGGCGGTGCGCTGGAAGTCGTCCATTGACTGCTGGGCACACTGATCGAACTCGCTCATGTCGAGATCGGGCCGGGCGGGGATCGAGCCCTTGGCCAGATTGAAGGCCTCCTGGAAGGTCGGTTCCAGCACCAGGCGTGCCAGGGCCTGCTGCGCTTCGCGCTCCGCTCCTTCGACACGGAACATGGCCAGGCTGTCGATGTTGAAGGTGAAGGCATCCTGGGTACCCGGCGCCGCGGCACAGAGATACTCCTCGCCGGCGGTGAGTCCGGCGGCGGTGAACTCGCCCTTGGCCCAGTCGCCCATCAGCTGCATGCCGGCGCTGCCCTCGATCACCATGGAGGTGGCGATGTTCCAGTCGCGGCCCGACATGTCGGCGTCCATCAGCTCGCGCAGACGCTTGAAGGTCTCCAGCGCCTCGATCATCCGCTCGCTGCCCAGCGCCTCGGGGTCGAGCTCGACCATCGCCTGCTGATAGAACTCGGTACCGCCGCTTGCCAGCAGCACGCTCTCGAACACGGTGGCGTCCTGCCATGCCTGGCCACCGTGGGCCAGCGGGATGAAGCCCGCCTCACGAATCGCCTCACCTGCCTCGAACAGTTCGTCGAGGGTGGTGGGCATCTCCACGCCGGCGGCTTCGAGCACCTGGGGGTTGGCCCACAGCCAGTTGACCCGGTGCACGTTGACCGGCACCGCCACATAGCTGCCGTTGTGACGCATGACGTCGGCCACCGTGGGCGGCAGCAGCTCGTCCCAGCCTTCGGCCCCGGCCACCTCGTCGAGCTCGCCGAGCAGACCCAGCTCTCCCCACTCCTGAATCTCCGGCCCCTTGATCTGGGCCGCCGACGGCGGATTGCCGGACATGGCCCGCGACTTGAGTACGGTCATGGCCGTTTCGCCGCCACCACCGGCCACGGCGAAGTCTTCCCAGCCGTAGCCTTCGGCTTCCATCAGCTCCTTGAGTACGTTGGCTGCACGGGCCTCGCCGCCCGAGGTCCACCAGTGAAGGACCTCCACCTCGGCGGCCTGAGCGCTGAACGTCAGTGACGCCGCTGCGGCGGTGGCCAGCGCCAGGGCCGTCTTGCGCAAGGGACTCTCGAAAAGTGTCATCGGCATGCTCCTGCTGTTGTTATTGAACAGTTATTGAAACTGTTATCGAGACCGGTGATGGCCGGCATGCCAGTAACGTTAACCGAGAGCGGGTGTGACTGGGGTTACCTAGTCCTGCAAAGCATTGCAGCCCTATTACAGCGGCGTAACATCCTGCGGACGCGGCAGCGAGAGCGTTACCACCAGCCCGCCCTCAGGATGGTTGGCCAGCACGATGTCGCCACCCATGGCGCGGGCGATGTGCCGGGCGATGCCCAGCCCCAGACCGCTGCCACCGGTGTTGCGGCTGCGTGACGGCTCGAGACGCACGAAAGGCGCAAATACCCGCTCGTGCTGGGCCAGGGGAATGCCCGGGCCGTGGTCGCGGATGACGATGGTCAGACGCTGCGGCGAGTCGACCAGCGTCACCTCGGTACTCCGGCCGTAGAACACCGCATTCTCCAGCAGATTCGTCAGGCAGCGCTTGAACGCCAGCGGCTTCGCTGTCAGCACAGCGGCATGACCGTGCAGCGTCACCACCCCACCCTGCAGCGTCAGCTCGTCGGCCAGCTCGGCCAGCACTGCGCCGGGCTCTACCTCCGCCACCTCCTCGTGCAGGTCGAAGCCCTTCACCGAGGCCAGCGCCCCCTTCACCAGCAGATCGAGCTCGTCGAGTGAGGCGCAGAAGCGCTCGCGCTGTACCGGGTCGTCGAGCATCTCGGCCCGCAGGCGCAGCCGGGTGATGGGTGTCTTGAGATCGTGGGAGATAGCCGAGAACAGCCGCTCGCGCTCGTCGACCTGATCGCGAATGCGCTCCTGCATGCGATTGAATGCCGCCGCCGTGGCGGCGACCTCCCGCGGCCCGCTCTCGCGCAGCGGCGGCGCATCCAGGTCGTCGCCAAGCTGGCGCGCCGCTCGCGACAGCCGTGCCAGCGGTCGGGTCACGCTGCGAATCCCGAGCAGGGCCAGGCCGATCACCGTGAGTAGGACCATCAGGCTCGCCAGCAGTCGTTCGCCCGACAGCCAGCCGTGTTCGTTGAACAGGTCGGGCACTGGCAGCAGCGTGGCCACGTAGAGCCAGGTGTCGGGGCCAAGCTCCATCTGCACCACCAGGATTGGCGGCGACAGCGGTTCCATCAGCAGACTGTGCTGGCCCCAGCGCGGCGGCAGGTCGTGCAATAGCACCTCGTTGTTGTAGACGCGCAGGGTCTCGGCCCGGGAGAACTCCACCAGTACGTCATCGATGTTCAGCTCGGCGGTGAGGATCTCACGAAAGTTGTCCACGACCAGGCGTTTTTCAGGCCCTGAGCCGATGTCCTCGACCGGGATGCGCCGCTCGTTGACGCTGACGAAGAAGCGCGTGCCGCCCATGTTGCGCAGCTGATCGAGCACGATATGACGATACTCGAAGGGCAGCGAACGGAAGAAGCGCATGGTCGAGGCCACGCTGAAGGCGACGTTGCGCGACAGCTCGTCGAGCTGCTCTAGCTGGCTGGAGCGCACCTGGGAGGTCCACACGGCGTAGCTGGCCAACTGAGCGCTGAGCACGCCGACCAGCATGATCAGCACGAAGCGTCCGCGCAGGGTTCGCGGCAGCAGGCGCGCCAGGCGACGCTGCCAATGGCGGCGCAGTTCCTCGTTCACGTCAGCGCTTCGACCCGGGCGGTGAAGACGTAGCCCGCACCGCGCACGGTACGAATCATCTGATGATAGTGGGCATCCTCGCCGAGGCGCTGACGCAGCCGGCAGACGTGCACGTCGATGGAGCGATCCAGCGGCGGTGCCGGACGCCCGCGGGTCAGCTCATACAGCGCCTCCCGCGAGAGGACCTGCTCGGGACGCTCGAGAAACACCTGCAGCAGCTGGAAATCGGCCCCCGAGAGCGGCGTGCGCTCGTCGCGCTCGTCGATCAGTTCGCGAGTCATGCGGTCGAGCCGCCAGGCCCCGAAGGCTACCAGCCGGGCACGGGCCGGATCGGCTGGCGAACCGCCGCGGACACGCCGCAGCACCGCCTTGATGCGCGCCAGCAGTTCGCGCGGGTTGAACGGCTTGCCCAGATAGTCGTCGGCGCCCAGCTCCAGGCCGAGAATGCGATCGGTCTCGTCGGCGCTGGCGGTGAGCATGATGATCGGCACGTCGCTGTCGCGGCGAATGTCGCGGCAGATGGTGAAGCCGTCGTCGCCGGGCAGCATGATGTCGACGATCAGCAGATCGGGGGTTTCGCTCGTCAACAGGCCGTGCAGCGCCTTGGCATCCTCGGCAGCCAGGGCGCGATAGCCGTGACGTCCGAGGTAGTCGACCAGCAGTTCGCGGATTTCGGGGTCGTCGTCGACCACGATCAGAGTGGCGGGCGTTGTGGTCATCGTCTTCCGATGGCAGGGGCGATGCCTGGGGCAGGCAACGCCGTGAATCGTTGTCGTTATGGCATCGATGATGGGCATGCACGCGCGGCACGGCAAGGGGGCCTAGACCAACGTCGCAACGCTCGCTCCCGCTTGATCCTAGAGAGAAAAGCGCTCCTGCAGATGCCGCGCCACGGCGCTTTCGGCGTGATGGCCGATGCGGCGAGCCACGGGCACCCGCTCGAACAGCGCGGGATGCGCGTTGGCCATCACGTGGGCCTCGCCGGCGAGACTGAGCATCTCGGTATCGTTGAGATTGTCGCCGAAGGCCAGGCAGCGGGTGCTGTCGATGTCGAGGGTGGCCAGCAGCGCTTCGAGCGCGGTGCCCTTGTTGACGCCACCGGCCATGATCTCCAGCGAATTGACCGTGGAATAAGTGACGTGCAGGCGCTCCCCGTGACTTATGCGCACCTGGGCCTCGAGCCCGGCCAGCCGTTCGGGCTCGCCGATGTAGAGCACCTTGCCCACCCCTTCCCCATCCAGACTCGACGGTTCGACCACGCGGTAACCGAAGCCGGTGTGGGCGTGGTAGGCCAGAAGGCGCGGCTCGGGGGCATCGATCAGCCACTCGTGCTCCAGATAGAGGTTGAGGCGCACGCTGGCGTGGCGCTCCAGGGCGATCAGCTCACGGGCCAGCTGCGCCTCGAGATGACGCGCGGCCAACAGGTCGCCTTCGGGCCCGTGCAGGTAAGCGCCGTTGGTACTGATCACGTGGAGCGGCACGCCCAGCCGTTCGCGAAAGGCCAGCATGTCGCGGAAATGGCGCCCCGAGGCGAAGGCCAGATGATGCCCCTGCCCGGCCAGCAGGCGCAGGGTCTCGACGGTTTCGGGATGCAGGTCGTGGTTGGCGTCGAGCAGAGTGCCGTCGAGGTCGGAGACGATCAGGTGAGGTGTCATGGCGTCCATTCCTTCGTATACCCGCTAGAGGCTAACGCAGCCGACGAGGCTTGCCCAGCGTACGAGGCATTTCTGCCCGCCGCGCCAAGCGATTGTTTTGTCGTGACCGGCCCGGCAACGTTTGGCGCCGGCTGCGGGAATCCGTATAGTGGCCCTCCTATCCCGCCACACGTTCGTGATCATGCTGCAGAACAACCCGCTGCTCGCCCAGCTCAAGCAACAGATTCGTGAGACCACGCCGCGCGCCGAGGGGGTCATCAAGGCCACCGACAAGGGCTTCGGCTTCCTCGAAACCGACGACGGCCAGTCCTACTTCGTGCCGCCGCCTGCCATGAAGCAGGTGCTGCATGGCGACCGCGTCCAGGCCGTGATTCACGAGAATGGCGACAAGACCTCCGTCGAGCCCGACACGCTCCTCGAAGCGGGCCTGAGCCGCTTCATCGCTCGCGTGCAGAAGCGTGAGGGCCGCCTGGCCGTGGTGCCCGACCACCCTTCGATCAACAACGTGCTCAAGGCGCGCATCAAGAACAGCCTCGACGAGGCCAGCATCGGCGATGCCGACTGGGTCGTGGCGCGGCTGGTGCGCCATCCGCTCAAGCCCGACGATCGCGCGTTCTTCACCCAGATCGACGAGCTGGTGGCCAAGGCCGACGACCCCGCCGTGCCGTGGCGGGTGACCCTGGCGCGTCACGCGCTGGAACAGGAGTGCCCCGAAGCCGGCAATGACTGGCCCCTGCGCGACGAGGGACTCGAGCGCGAGGATCTTACCGCCGAGCCTTTCTTCACCATTGATAGCGAGAAGACCCGCGACATGGACGATGCCCTGCGCATCGAACCGCGGGATGAAGGCGGCTGGCGTCTGACGGTGGCTATCGCCGACCCCACCGCCTACGTGGAGGAGGGGCATGCCGCCGACCTGGAGGCCCGCACCCGCGCCTTCACCGTCTACCTGCCGGGCCAGAACGTCACCATGCTGCCCGAGCAGCTGGCCGACGACCTCTGCTCGCTGCGCGAAGGCGAAGAGCGCCCGGTGCTGGCGTGCACGCTGGAGGTGGAAGCCGACGGCAGCCTCGGCGACTATCGCTTCTTTGCCGCCCGCGTGCGCTCCCGGGCCAAGCTGGTCTACGACCGCATCTCCGACTGGCTCGAAGGTCAGGGCGAATGGGCTCCTGCCGAGGAGATCGCCGGTCAGCTGCAGGCCCTGCGTGACATGACAGAGGCGCGCAGCGCCTGGCGCACCGAACATGCTCTGGTGTTCAAGGATCGCCCCGACTACGTGTTCGACCTGGATCCGGCCGGCAACGTGCTCGACGTGCGCATCGAGCAACGGCGCATCGCCAACCGCATGATCGAGGAGTCGATGATCGCGGCCAACGCCTGCTGCGCCCACTTTCTCGCCGAGCACATCGGTCACGGTATCTTCAACGTGCATCGCGCTTTCGACCCCGAGAAGGCCCAGGCCGCCCATGAGTTCCTCACCGCGCAGCAGATCGAGGTCGAGCTCGAGGCGCTCTCCGAGCTACCGCGCTACAAGGAGCTCAAGCGCGCACTGGAGAGCCGCGACGACGCCTGGCTCGACGCCCGCCTGCGCCGCTTCCAGGGCTTCACCAGCATGTCGGCCCGCCCCGGCCCGCATTTCGGCCTGGGGCTGAACGCCTACGCCACCTGGACCTCGCCGATTCGCAAGTACGGCGACATGGTCAATCACCGGTTGATCAAGCGCGTGCTCAAGGGCGAGCAGGCCCCGGCCGAGGCGACCCAGGCGCTGACCGAGCAGCTCACCGAACGCCGCAAGCTCAACCGCATGGCCGAGCGCGACGTCAAGGACTGGCTCTACGTGCGCTATCTGACGCCTGCGGCCAAGGAGCAGCAAGACTTCGAAGCGGAGATCTTCGGCATCACCCGCGGCGGGATGCGCGTGCGTCTCACTGCCAACGGTGCCACCGCCTTCGTACCCGCTCCGATGCTGCACAGCGATCGCGACAAGGTGGTCATCGACGACAAGGAAGGTCGCATCCAGGTCGAGGGCGAAGAGCGCTACAAGCTCGGCGACGTGATCCGCGTGGCGCTGATCGAAGCACGCGAGGAGACCCGTTCGCTGGTGGCACGTCCGGCCTCCTAGACAACTATGCGTCGCTGAGTGACTGCAATGCCCGGCCCGCAGAGCCGGGCATTTTTTATCTTTGTCATCCTCTCGCTTTGCGCCCGGGCTTGTGGCATTTTTAGCTGAAAAACATCACACCTCGAGGCTGACGCCCATCAGTCTCGCCAGCGCAGGGATTCCCAATACCATGGCCGCACGATGGGGGCTACGTGGCAAGTCGATCGCGACCCTGCTTCTTGCCTGTCTTCTTGCCTTGATTCCCGCCGTTCTGCTGGGCTGGAAGGCGGTCGACGACGTACGCCGTCATTTCGCCAACGCTTATGCCGAGAATTACACCCTGCTGCATATGCAGAAGATTCATGCGCCGATATCGCGAGAGCTGGCCCTGGCCCAGCGCTTCGCCGACAACCTGGCGCTGCGGCAGTGGCTGAACGATGAAAGAGATCCGCGGCTTCAGGCGCGTTTCTTCGAAGAGGCCGAGGGGTTTCGCCAGGACTTTGCCGACCGCTCCTACTTCGTGATCGTCGACGCCAGCGGTGACTACTACTACATCGACGCCACCGATGCCGGAAACGCCATGCCGACCCCGCGTTACCGTCTGGATGGCGCCCAAGCCAACGATGCCTGGTACTTCCAGATCACTCGGAGCCAAGAGCCTTATAACCTCAACGTCAACGTCGACCATGAGCTCGACGTGACCAAAGTCTGGCTCAACGTTCAGGTTCGCGAGGACGGTGCCTTGCTGGGCCTGGCCGGTACCGGTTTCGAACTCGGCGACTTCCTCAATGCCTTCATTCGCGATGAGGCGGAAGGGGTGACGCCAATGATCGTCGACCGCCAGGGCGCGCTGCAGGCCCACCCGTCACTTGAGCGAATCGCCCTCGGCTCGGGAGCGGGAGACGTCGACGGTGAGCGTACCATCCATGTCCTGCTCGGCAGCGACGAGCAGCGGGCCACGCTGACCGCAGCCATGTTGGCGGCCAACGGCTCCCCTGAGGTGATCCAGACCCTATGGGCCACCCTCGAAGGACGCGAGCGCCTGCTCTCGGTGGGCTACATTCCCGAACTGGACTGGTACCTGATCACCGCGCTGGACATGAGCGTGGCCAACATTCTCGATCAGCGCTGGCTTTGGCCGCTGTTGATTGCCGCCGCGCTGATCCTGGGGGTTCTGCTCACGGTCATCGCCCTGGCCACCGAGCGACTGATACTGGCGCCTCTGAGTCGTTTCAAGCAGTCGGCCCAGGCGATCGCCGCCGGTCACTACGACTCACCGCTGCCGACCTCGCGTCGCGACGAAATCGGTGAGCTGTCACAGGCCTTCTCGCACATGGCCAACCAGGTGCAGCGTCATACCCGCGAGCTGGAAGAGAAGGTTCAGGAGCGTACCCGGGAGCTCGAACTGGCCAACGCCGAGATGGCCGCCACCCAGAAGAAGCTCAACGACTCCATCGACTACGCCAGCTTCATTCAGCGCGCCATCCTGCCCGACCAACAGCTCGAGCTGCATCTCGAGCATCATCATGGCGTGTTGTGGAAGCCACGAGACACGGTGGGCGGTGACTTCTACCTGTTCCGCCCCGGCCAGGGCGGCTACCTGTTCGGTGTGGTGGACTGCGCCGGCCATGGCGTTCCCGGCTCGCTCATGACCATGCTGGCCAGAGCCATTCTCGACCATGCCATCCTCAAGCTCGGGCACGAGGATCCGGCAGCGATCCTCAACGAAACCGATCGTCAGAGCCGCGAAGTGCTGCGTGCCGAGGAGCTCCCCGCCTCCGTTGCCACCAACATGGATATCGGCCTGGCCTGGGTGGATCTGGATTCACGCAAGGTCACCTTCGCCGGGGCCAAGATCGGCCTTTACACCAGCGACGGCACGGCACTGACGCACCTTCAGGGCGACCGGCGACCGCTGGGCCACAAGCGCCGGATCGAATATCGCAACCAGACCGTCGACCTTCGCCCTGGCTGGACCTATTCGCTGTGCACCGATGGCTTCTTCGACCAGGCCGGCGGCAGCGAAGGCTTCGGCTTCGGCAACTCGCGCTTCGAGGCACTGCTCAGGCAGCACGCCCAGCGCTCCCTGCCGGAACAGATGAAGGCCTTCGAACAGGCGCTGCGCGACTACCAGGGTAATCTGCCACAGCGCGACGACATCACCTTGTTGAGCTTCCGCTTCACCGAGCAGGACCGTCCGCCCGGCAGCGACCCAACCACTCCGCTCCCTGCCATGGCAGGCGCCACATCACAGGAGAATGTGTGATGAACCTGTTGAGCATGCGCGAAAGCTATCTCGAGCAGCGCATCATGCTGTGCTTCAATGGCCCGATCTCACGTAGCCTGATCGAGGAGATCGGTAACGCTTTGCGCAACTACCTGAACTCCCAGCAGGCCACTCCGACGGATGCCATGGACGTCTTCGCCGCTTACATCGAAATGACCCAGAACATCCGGCACTATGCCATGCGCCTTGGCTACGATGAGGAGGCCGCTTCGGCCACGGTGGCGGTAGCCAAGGATGCCCAGGGCCATTACCTGGTTTCCGCCGGCAATCTGGTGGAATACACCGACGGCGAAGCACTGCTCCGCACCATCGAGTCGCTTGCCAAGCTCGACAAGCTGGAGCTGAAACAGGCCTACAAGAAGCAGCTGCGCATGCCGCGTGGCAACGTAAGCTCCGGCGCTGGCCTGGGACTCCTGGACATCGCACGCAAGTCGAGCGAGCCAATGCGGGCCTCTCTCGAGCCACTGCCCGATGGAAGAGGCTTCTTCAGCCTCACCGCCGTGATCTGATCAGCCGAGTGCTAGTAATGACCAACGACCTCAACATCCCCGGCAGCCAGTCCACGCCTACCATCATCAGCGACTGGCAGGCCGGCCTACTCACCATGCAAGGCGACTCCTACCCGGAGAACTCCTTCGAGCTGTTCGATCAGGTGATCGACTGGGTCAAGCGCTTCCTCGAGGAGGAGTCACGCCCACTGACGCTGGAGCTGGCGTTGGTCTATCTCAACACCAGTTCGGTCAAGGCCATGATGGATATCTTCGATCTGCTGGAGGAAGCACACCAGGAAGGACGCGGCATCCAGGTCACCTGGCTCTACGATCCACGCAACGAGCGCATTGCCGAACTCGCCGAGGAGTTCCGCGAGGACTGCACCTTCGCATTCGCCATCACTCCTGCGCAGGCCCCGGAATGACCCGCGAGGAAACCGAGCTGATGGCGCAGGTCGAGGCGCTACTGAACGACCCCGCGCATGCCGATAGCCCGCTGCGCCCGGCCCTGGCGCGCCTGCATGCATTTCACCGCGCCGAGAAACAGCGGTTGGAACGGCTGGTGACGATCGCCGATGGATACCAGCGTTACGTGCGCGAGGACGAACGCAAGGCCCAGCGCCGCTACCAGAAGTCGCTGCACCGACAGGAAAAGCTATCGCGCATTTCCGACGGCTACCAGCGGCTCATGCACGAACGCAACAGCGCCCTGCGTGAGGCCTCGACTCACGATCTTCTGACCGGTCTACCCAATCGGCGCTTGATCGACGAGCGGCTACCCAAGCTGGACGAGCGCAAGCGTTACACCCTGGTGATGCTCGATATCGACCACTTCAAGCAGATCAACGACCGGCACGGACACGAAGCCGGCGACCTGGTACTGGTGTCCATCGCCCAGACCATCCGCCAGGAGCTGCGCGATTACGACCTGTGCGTACGCTGGGGCGGTGAGGAGTTCCTGCTGCTGCTGGCCGATACCGGCCTCTCCGAGGCCAGTACCATCGTCGATCGCTTGCGCCAGCGCTTGGCCGAGCAGGCGGTCCAGGTGGGTGACAGCCGGCTCTCGATCACCGCCAGCGCGGGGCTGAGCGAATACCGCGACGGCGAGGATCTGCTCAACCATACTCTGCTACGCGCCGACCAGGCCCTGTTGCAGGCCAAGCGCAGCGGACGGGATCGCAGCTGCGTCGCCGAGTGAGCCCTTAGCTCGCGGTAAAAAAGCCCTCGGCGCCTTGCGCACGAGCCTCAGCGATCGGCACGCCGCCGCTTCTCCTCTCCCCAGTCGACGGCGGGGCCCGTGAGGCCATGCCCACCGGCATAGGGCGAGGGCACCGGTGGCTGCCAACCGGTCAGCAGTTCAGGCGCGAGAGAGAACACCTCGACCCCGATGGGGTGACAGGTCAGCAGCGGATCGCCGGCATTCGGCCCCCACAGTTCCACCGAGAGATCGCCACCCGGGCAGCAGGACAGCGCGCACAGCAGGTCGATCTCGGCAAACAGCTCCAGGTAATCGCCCTGCCGCGCCGGACAGGCCTTCATGAAATACTGGTCGTCTTCGTTGAGGCCGGTGCACTGGAACACGTTGAGCACGTCGTGCACGTCGAACTCGGTGAGGCCATGCGGCAGCACGGCGCGCACCAGGTTGGAGTGGCAGTGATGATCGAAGTCCTCGCCGGTGAGCAGGCGATTGACGTAGGGGTCACAGCGGGTTCCCAGCAGATCGTGTATACGTCCGCCCTGCTCGTCCACGCCGCTACCGTCGACGCCATAGCCAGTCAGGCTGTCATCGATGATCGTGGCCATGGGGCGCAGATAGGGCAGCGTCGACCATAGCCGATCGAAGGTGGAAACGTGGGCACGCTGTAGCTGACGGGTGCGCGAGGCCCAGAAACGTTCTCGCGGGTTGTGCCGGTTCCACAGGTTGAGGTCACCGACCTGCGGCCCCTCCAGGGTCGTGAGCCGCATCACGTGCCCTGCGGGCACCTGCCACGCCCGCCCCTCGCGAATCGGCACCACCAGCGAGTCGACGCGCTCCCGGGCCGTTGGGTCGGTCAGCCGCGAATAGAACGTTCTGTCGACGTCGAGGACGGAGCCTCGGGTCGCCTGATAGGCGGCGGGTACCTTGTTCATCGTGGTTCTCCAAGCTCGTTTGCCTCAGCCTAGCCGATAGCGCGCCACCTCACGTCAACGCAGCCGAACGGCTAGCCGCGCATGGCCCGGGCCAGGACGTCGTTGAACGGCTCTAGCAGGTAGCTGGCAAAGGTACGCTCGCCGGTATGGATCATCACCTCGGCCGGCATGCCCGCCACCAGCCGCATCTCCTCGTGCAGCCGCGTCTCGTCCACGGCGATGCGCGCCAGGTAATAGTCGCTGCCCGTGGTCTCGTCCACCAGGCTGTCGGCGGAGAGATGGACGAGCTCGCCTTCGACGGCACGGCTCGAGCGCTGGTCGAAGGCAGTGAAGCGGATGCGCGCCGCCTGCCCGGGATGCAGGCTGTCGATCTCGTGGACCGGCACGCGCGCCTCGACCACGAACCCTTCGTCCACCGGCACGATGTCCAGTACCGCATCGCCCGGATCGATCACCGCGCCGCTGCTGCGTAGGCGCAGGTCGACGACGCTGCCCGCTACCGGCGCTCGCACGGCAGTGCGCCGCACTTCGTCCTCGAGCGCGGTGATGCGCTCCTCGGCGTCGGCAATCTGCGCCTGCACGTCCCGCAGCTGCTCGCCGGTCTCCTGCTGGAACTCCTGGCGCAGTATCTGCCGCTGCAGACGGTTCTCGCTGATCTGCGCGTCAATGCTTGCAGCATTCGACTCCTGCTGAGCCGTTTCCCCTTGCAGCTCGAGAAGATCACGCTCCAGCTCACGCAGACGCTGCCGATCGCCGTGGCCACGCTCGAACAGGCTGCGCAGATCCTCCGCCTCCTCGTCCAGCGAGGCAATGCGCTGCCGGCTGACCTCGATCAGCGCTTCCAGGCCCTCGCGCTGCTCACGATACTGATGGGCCTGCTGCTCGAGGGTGGCCAGGGTGCCGTCGAGCGTCTGCCGGCGGGCGAAGAACAGCCCCTGCTGCACCGCCAGCGCTTCGCGCACACGACGCGACCGACTGTCGCGCAGCTCGGCAGGAAACGTCAGCGTCTCGCGCTCGGCCAGCTCGGCCGACAGCCGCACTTCACTGGCCCGGTTGAGCAGATACTGGTTGCGTGCCAGCTGAAGCTGCGAACGCGCCCGGGTATCGTCGAGCACCACCAGGACCTCGCCCGCCTCGACGCGATCGCCATCGGCCACCCGGATCTCGCTGACGATACCGCCTTCGTAGTGCTGCACCGAGCGCGTGGACGAAGCCGCCGTCACCTTGCCCGACGCCACGACCCCCACCGCCAGATTGGCTGCCACTGCCCAGCCGCCGAAACCGCCGAAGGCAATCAGCAGCACCAGCATGCCGATGCGCTGCCAGGGACGCTCGCGATAT
>NZ_BAEU01000101.1:0-1735 GCF_000246875.1 Halomonas sp. KM-1 | reverse complement strand
CCACGCCCGGTGCCTACCTGACCCGTTTGCGCCTGGAGCAGGCCCGCCTGGCGCTGGTGGCCAGCGAGCGGCCGCCGCCGCTGGCGCGCCTCGCTCAGCAGTGGCGACTGGGCGGCGCAGAGCAACTGAGGCGGCTGTTCCAGCGCCATTACGGTATTTCTCCCAGCCTCTACTATCAGCGCTTCGGCCCCAAGGGCCCCGTCACTACATCGACAGACGCGACATCAACAGCAGCTACATCGACAGCCGCCACACCTTCCCTCTCGAACGATGGATGAACGCCCCCAGGAGGCCACCATGCCTTTCAACGTCATGCTGCTGTCACTGTGCCAGGCCCTGCTGGTGAGCGGTAACATCCTGCTGATCGCGGTTTCGCCGCTGATCGGCGCACGCCTTGCCCCCGACCCGGCCTGGTCCACGGCGCCGGTCGCCACCCAGTGGCTGGGGCTGATGTGCGCCACCATTCCCGCCTCGCTGATCATGGCGCATCTGGGGCGCAAGCGCGGCTTCCTGCTTGGCAACCTGGTGGGGCTGGCCGGTGTGGTCGTGGCCGCCCAGGCCCTGGTGACCGAGGCCTTTACGCTGTTCATGCTGGGCACCTGGCTGATCGGCATCGGCATCGGCTTCGGCCAGCTGTATCGCTTCGCCGCGGTGGAAGCGGCACCGCTGGCCCTGCGCGACCGAGCCATCGGCCTGGTCATGGGCGGCGGCGTGCTGGCCGCCTTCTTCGGCCCGTGGCTGGCCCGCATCAGTCGCGAGGCGGCCGTCACGCCTTTCCTCGGCAGCTTCATCGGCCTGGGCGCGCTCTACCTGGTGGCCCTGCTGGTACTGCTGGCGACCCGGCTGCCGCCGGCCGAGAAGACCCACGGCGACGGCCAGCCGCGACCGCTCGGCGAGATCCTGCGCCAGCCGGTGTTCGTGGTGGCGGTGCTCTCGGCGCTGATCGGCTACGGCGTGATGAACCTGGCGATGACCGCCACGCCGCTGGCCATGGCCGGCGCCGGCCACCACTTCGACCATGTCGCCACCACGATCCAGTGGCACGTGGTAGCGATGTTCCTGCCCTCGTTCTTCACCGGGCACCTGACCGCTCGCTTCGGCGCACCGCGCATGATCGCCGCCGGCTGCGTGCTGCTGGCGGCAAGCGGCCTGGCCGCCCAGGTCGAGGCCGGCGTGGCGGGCTTCCATTTCGCCTTGATCCTGCTCGGGCTGGGCTGGAACTTCACCTTCCTGCCCGCCACCGGACTGCTCACCGAGACGTACCGGCCGGTGGAGAAGGCCCGCACCCAGGCTGCCAATGAGTTCCTGGTCTTCTCCACCGTGGCCGTCACCGCGCTGCTGGCCGGGCCGCTGGTCAACCAGCTCGGCTGGGCACTGCTCAACGCCCTGCTGGTGCCACTGTCGCTGGTTCCCATCATGCTGCTCGGCTGGCAACGCCTTGCCAGACGCCGCCAAGACCCTCACATTAGCGGCTGACACCGCTGTGAAGGGATTCCTCGCCAATGCGCCAGTCGCTCACCCGGGAGCTGACCAATCTGATCGAGCGCGGCCGCGACCGTCAGCTGCGGCTGGCGGTCACCGGCCTGTCGCGCTCGGGCAAGACCGCCTTTCTCACCTCGCTGGTCAACCAACTGCGTCATGCCGGCCTCGAGGCGCGGCTCGACCTGATGCCGGCCGCCCGTGAAGGGCGGCTGCTGGGGGCCGCCGGGTCAGCCAACCCGACCTCGGCGTGCCG
>NZ_BAEU01000102.1:0-7722 GCF_000246875.1 Halomonas sp. KM-1 | reverse complement strand
GAGGCCGCGTGGCCGGCCTGGCGCCGTCAGACCGCCAAGCAGCGCGCCGCCCTGCTGCGGGCCTGGTTCGACGCCATCATGACTCATCAGGAGTCGCTGGCACGCATGATGACCCTGGAACAGGGCAAACCGCTGGCCGAGTCCCGCGGTGAGGTGGCCTATGGCGCGTCCTCGTGGAGTTCTACGCCGAACAGGCCAAGCGCACGGCCGGCGAGACCCTGCCGAGCCACGGCGCCGACAAGCGCATCCTGGTGTTTCGCGAGCCGGTCGGCGTGGTGGCGGCGATCACGCCGTGGAACTTCCCGCTGGCGATGATCACCCGCAAGTGCGCGCCGGCCCTGGCCGCCGGCTGCCCGGTGGTGATCAAGCCCGCCGAGGCCACGCCGCTGACCGCCCTGGCCCTGGCCAGGCTGGCTGAAGAAGTCGGCTTTCCCGCCGGCGTACTCAACGTGGTCACGGCAAGCCGCCCCGCCGAGATCGGCGAAGTGCTGACCACCGACCCGCGGGTACGCAAGGTCTCCTTCACCGGCTCCACCGCTGTTGGCAAGCGCCTGCTTTCCCAGTGCGCCGGCACGGTCAAGAAGGCGTCCATGGAGCTGGGCGGCAACGCCCCCTTCATCGTCTTCGACGACGCCGATCTGGACGCCGCGGTCGAGGGGGCGGTGGCCTCCAAGTACCGCAACTCCGGCCAGACCTGCGTATGCACCAACCGCCTGCTGGTGCAGAGCGGCGTCTACGATGCCTTCGTCGAGAAGCTCGCCGCCCGGGTCGCCCAGCTGCAGGTCGGCAACGGCCTGGACGAGGGCGTGGTGCAGGGCCCGCTGATCAATCAGGCCGCCGTGGACAAGGTGCAGTCCCACATTGCCGATGCCCTGGAAAAGGGCGCCCGGCTGGTCTGCGGCGGCGAGCCTCATGTGCTGGGCGGCACCTTCTTCCAGCCCACCGTGGTCGCCGACGTCACCGATGAGATGCGTGTGGCCCGCGAGGAGACCTTCGGCCCGCTGGCACCGGTGTTCCGCTTCGACAGCGACGAGCAGGCCATCGCCATGGCCAATGCCACCGAGTTCGGCCTGGCAGCCTATTTCTACGCTCGCGATTACCGCCGGATCTGGCATGTGATGGAGGGTCTCGAATATGGCATGGTGGCCGTCAACGAGGGGATTCTCTCCACCGAGCTGGCGCCCTTCGGCGGCGTCAAGGAGTCAGGCCTGGGCCGCGAAGGCTCGCATCACGGCCTGGATGAATTCACTGAACTAAAATACGTCTGTGTCGGCGGCCTTTGATCGCCTGCAACGTCCACGCACGAAGGGAGGCAAGATGAACAACGCACAGCTCAACGAACTCAAGCAGCGCTACGTGGCCAACGGCGCCGCCAGCCCCGCCACCCAGTTCGCCGACCGCGCCGAGAATGCGCTGATCTGGGACGCCGACGGCAACCGCATCATCGACTTCGCCGGCGGCATCGGCGTGCTCAACATCGGCCACCGCCATCCCAAGGTGGTCGAGGCGGTCAAGGCCCAGCTCGATCGCGTCATGCATACCTGCCAGACCGTCATGCCCTATGAGGGCTACGTCAAGGTGGCGGAAAAGCTCAGCCAGGTCACGCCCGTGCGCGGCCATGCCAAGGTGATGCTGGTCAACTCCGGCGCCGAAGCACTGGAAAACGCGGTGAAGATCGCCCGCGCCGCCACCGGCAAGAATAACGTGATCTGCTTCGACGGCGGCTATCACGGCCGTACCTTCATGACCATGGCCATGAACGGCAAGGTCGCACCCTACGCCGCCGACTTCGGCACCATGCCGGGCAACGTCTTCCGTGCCCCCTTCCCGGTGCCCTATCACGGCGTCAGCGAGGACGAGGCGATCCGCGGCCTGAAGATGGCGATCAAGACCGACGCCAACCCCCGCGATACTGCCGCCATCGTGCTCGAGCCGGTGCTCGGCGAAGGCGGTTTCTACCCGGCCCCGGCCAGCTTCCTCAAGGCGATCCGCGAGATCTGCGATGAGCACGGCATGCTGATGATCATCGACGAGGTGCAGTCGGGCTTCGGCCGTACCGGTAAGCTGTTCGCCATCGAGCACAGCGGCGTCGAGCCGGACATCATCACCATGGCCAAGAGCATGGCCGACGGAATGCCGATTTCCGCCGTGGTGGGTACCGACAAGGTCATGGATGCCTCCGGCTCCAATTCTCTGGGCGGCACCTACGCCGGCAACCCGCTCTCCTGCGCAGCCACCCTGGCGGTGCTCGAGGTCTTCGAAGAGGAAAAGATCCTCGAGAAGAGCCAGGCCCTGGGCGACAAGCTGGCCAAGCGCTTCGCCCAGTGGCAGAGCGACTTCGACTGCGTCGACAACGCCCGCAACATGGGTGCCATGGCCGCCCTCGACCTGGTGTCGGACAAGGCCAAGCACACCCCGGACGCCGACCTGGCCGCCGCGCTGTGCAAGAAGGCCCGCGAGAAGGGGCTGATCCTGCTCTCCTGCGGCCTCTACGGCAACACCATCCGCTTCCTGATGCCGGTGACCATCGAGGACGAGATTCTCGAAGAGGGCCTGGGCATCGTCGAAGCCGCGCTCACGGAACTGGTCGGCAGCAAGGCCACCGCCTGATCGTGACCACGTAGCGAAACGCCCGCCGGCTCATGCCGGCGGGCGTTTTCGTTCATGCCGTATCGTCGAGCGCAATAGGCTATCAGGCGGGCATGTCGTTGGCTTTCGGGTCACGAGCCCACACCCTGTGCTGCGCCATGGCGTCACGTAGCGCGGTGAAGACGTCATCCAGCGAAGCGCCAGTCAGCACACCCTCCTCGTTGGTGGGGATGTCCGCGGCATCCAGCAGCATCTTGCCCTCACCCACCGCGGCGACTGCCTTGAGGTGCTTGTAGGCTTCCTGCACGTAGTAACGACCGAGCCCCGAGCGGGCCAGCGCATCCACGCTGTCGGTGCCGCCGGGCACGATCACCGCGTCCACCGCTACCGAAGGCATGCCGTTGAGCATGGCATCGGGGGGCACCTGCTTGCCGTCGGCCGCTTTCAGCGGTGCCATGCTGGGGGCGATCACCTTGCCCTCGGCGCCTTCGGCCTCGAGCTTCTGCTTGATCGCCTCGACCTGGCCGGCGTCGACCCCATCGGCGGCCAGGATCGCCACCTTACGATACTTGATGTTGCCGGGAAGGCGCGCCATCAGGCTCAGGGCGGGCGATTCCAGCTGGGAGCTCGTTCCCAGCTCCTCGGCAGGCGCGGGCTTTTCGCTCGGTGCCTCGATGCCGTGGTTCTCGCCGACCCGGCGCGCCAGCTCGAGATCGATGTTGGGCAGGATCTCCTTGATCACCCGCTCGCGGATCCAGGGCCGTTGCACCTTGGAGAGCTCGAAGGTGTAGGCGGCGATGATGTGCTCCTTTTCGACCTCGGTCTGGCTGTTCCAGAACAGCGTGGCCTGGGAGTAGTGATCGCCGAACGAGGGGCTGCGAGCACGAATCTTGTGTGCGTCGATGCGCTCGTAGTGAGACTCGAAGCCACCGTGCTCCGGCCCTGCCGGGGTCTCGCTGGGCCAGCCGCCGTCGATGGAGTTGGGCTCGTAGGAGGCCTGCCCCTTGTTGATGGTCTGGCGATGCATCGAGTCGCGCTGGTTGTTGTGGAACGGGCACACCGGCTGGTTGATCGGGATCTCGTGGAAATTGGGCCCGCCCAGGCGCAGCATCTGGGTGTCGAGATAGGAGAACAGCCGCCCCTGCAGCAGCGGGTCGTTGCTGAAGTCGATGCCCGGCACGATGTGCGCGGGATTGAAGGCGACCTGCTCGGTCTCGGCGAAAAAGTTGTCCGGGTTCCGATTGAGCACCATCTTGCCGATTGGGATGACCGGCACCTGCTCCTCGGGAATCAGTTTGGTGGGATCGAGCAGATCGAAGTCGAAGTTGTGCTCGTCCTCCTCCTCGACCACTTGGATGCCGAACTCGTACTCAAGGAAGTCGCCGTTCTCGATGTCTTCCCACATCATGCGGCGATTGAAGTCGGGATCACGTCCCCAGAGCTTCTGCGCTTCGTCCCAGATCAGCGAGCAGGTGCCGGCCAGCGGTTTCCAGTGGAACTTGACGAAGCGCGCCTTGCCCTGCTTGTCGATCAGGCGGAAGGTGTGCACGCCGAAGCCTTCCATGTTGCGGTAATGCCGCGGGAAGGCGCGGTCGGACATGGTCCACAGCACCATGTGGGTCGACTCGGGCATCAGCGAGACGAAGTCCCAGAAGGTGTCGTGTGCCGACTGTCCTTGAGGGATCTCGTTGTGCGGCTCAGGCTTCACCGCGTGCACGAAGTCGGGAAACTTGATCGCATCCTGAATGAAGAACACCGGCATGTTGTTGGCCACCAGATCCCAGTTGCCCTCGTCGGTGTAGAACTTGGTGGCAAAACCGCGTACGTCGCGCACCGTGTCGTTGGAGCCGCGCGCCCCCTGTACGGTGGAGAAGCGCACGAATACCGGCGTCTTATTGCCGGGGTCCTGGAACAGCCCTGCCTTGGAGTACTGAGCGGCACTGTCGTAGGGCTGGAAGTAGCCATGCGCCGCGGCGCCACGGGCATGCACGATACGTTCGGGAATACGCTCATTGTCGAAGTGATTGAGCTTCTCGCGGAAGATGAAGTCCTCGAGCAGCGTCGGCCCGCGCTCGCCCGCCTTCAACGAGTTGTGGTTGTCGGCGATGCGCGTGCCATGGTTGGTGCGCAGGTCGTGCCCGGTGGCATCGCTGCGGTACTTCTCCAGATTCTCGGACTTGCTGTGCTCGTCGGTCTTGAAGTCGGTGTCGTTGGGTTGGCCGCTGTTGGACGTGGTGTGGGGGTTGTTCGCCATGCTCGAACTCCTGTAGTGACAGTGGGATCCATCCTCCCTGGCGCACACTGCGCTCCGCCTTGCCCCGGCAGTTATGATTCTAAAGCTCCGACTGACAAGGTAGTTCCACCCCTGCTGGCCGCCAATCGCCATAGACTATGGCAACAAAAGAAAACATTAATCGCTTCAAGCCGTCACCCACTCCGGCCGATACTGGGTAACTGAACGAGGCGGCCAGTACCGCGAACGATGGCAGGAATGAGGATTGAATCGATGAAAAGGATGACGGCCACCGGCGTGATAGCCACTCTGTGCCTGCTCGGTACGACTCACGCCCAGGCCCAGGAGAACAACCGGATAACGCTGGGGGCGGTTGCCGGCAGCACCGGTGTGGGCGCCGACGTGGCGTGGCGATTCAGCGACCGTCTGGGGATCTCTGCGCGCTACACCGGCGGCCTGGAGTGGAGTACCGACTACAGCACCAGCGACGTCGACTACGACGGCGACGTCAATCTGGCGGCCGGCAAGCTGACGCTGGACTACTACCCCTTTGCTGGAGGATTCTTCCTCAGCGCCGGCCTCATGCTGCCGGATATCGAGGCCGATGTGGAAGGCCGGCCACGCAGCTCAACCTACCAAGGCTACCCGACCGATGCCCTCGGCACCCTGCACGGCACGGTGACCCTCGCCGACGGCGTGCAGCCCTATGCCGGAGTGGGCTGGCGCCAGTCGCATCGCAGCGGTTTCGGTGTGTTCGCCGAAGTCGGCGTGATTCCCACCGATCCAGACGTATCGCTGAGAACATCGAGTGGTGTCGAAAACCTGGACAATCCATTGTCGGCGCAGCTGCGCGAGGCGATTCGTCAGGAAGAGCAGCGTCTCGAGAACGATGCCGAGAAATGGCCGGTCTATCCAGTGGCCGTCATTGGCGTAAGCTACACCTTCTAGCAGAGCGCCCGGCTCCAGACGACTCGGCCCGGGCAGTTGCCCGGGCCGAGTCGTGTCACTGCATCGAGATTAGGCCTGCCGTACCTTAGAGATGATCCACAGCAGCACTACGGCCCCCACCGTCGCCGTGACCAACGAGCCGATGAAGCCGCCGGCCTGAAGCCCCAGCAGACGAAACAGGAAGCCACCGATCACGGCTCCCACGATCCCCACGCCGATGTTGGGCAGGATGCCGAATCCGCCACCGCGCATGATGTTACCGGCGATCCAACCCGCCAGCCCGCCGATGACCAGCCAGGCAATAAGTCCCATGTCGTCTCTCCTCTCCTTTTGGTCGGTCCTGTCCCCAGAGGGGCTAATAATGGTGCCTGAGCGCAGCTTCCCTGCAAAGCGTAGCTTAGAATGACGAGCCGGGCTGCTCGAGAAACGCCAGCTCATCGGCGCTCGACTCACGGCCGAGGATGGCGTTGCGGTGCGGGTAGCGGCCGAAGCGCAGCAGGATATCCCGGTGCAGATGTTCGAAACGCAGGTTGTCTTCCAGCCCCGGCTGGTCGAACAGGCGCACTGCCTCGTCGTGCACCTTGAGCGACTCGCTGTGCATGTAGGGCATGTAGAGAAAGCTGCGCCACGTCACGTCGAGCCCACCGTCCAGCCCGTGGGCCACGGCCTCCTGGGCCAGCACCAGCGCCATGGCATCCTGGGCGAAAGCTCGAGGATCGTCGCGATAGAGGTTACGTGAGAACTGATCGAGTACCAGGATCTCGGCCAGCCGTCCTTGCGGCGTATCGCGCCAGTGCCACAGCTCACCGGCCGCGGCGGCGCCGTGCAGCGCGCTGAAGCGCTCACGTATCGTACCGTCGAGCGCTTCGTCCTTACGAAACCAATGGGCAGGTTCGAGCTCCTCGAACCAGAAGGCAATTACCGCGTCGCGGCCGGGCAGGCTCTCGCTCATGTCGTGTCCTCAGGTTTCATACTCTTGATATCATGAGCCTCGGTCGCGTTTATTTCACCCTCCGTTCGCTTCGGGAGATACCATGACGCCCATGCTCGGCATGTTCACCTTCGTCTTCAACCTCATCGGCCTGGTGATCTGTATCGCCGGGCTGACCCTGGCCCAGCGCCGGGGGAAGTATCGGCAGACGCGCTGGCCCGGTTACACCCTGGCTGGGCTCGGCTTCGTGGTCGCCACTACGCCTATCTGGATCCAGGGGCTACTGGTCCAGTGAAGCGACTCACCGATGTCCCAATCGGTGGGATATCGGTCGTTGCAGACATCCAGCCATCAGCGGAAACTGGCAACACGTCTCGTCATGAGAGTTTGCCATGCCGCGTACCGTCGTCATCCTCGCCTACCCCGATTGCCAGTTGCTCGATGTCAGCGGCCCCTGGCAGGTCTTCGCCTCGGCCAACGATCTGAGCGGCCGTGAGCTCTATCGTTTGCATCTTGCCGCCGATGCGCCGGGCAGCGTGGCGACCAATGGCGGCCTGCCGCTGCTGGCCGACACGGCCTGGAGCGATCTTGCCTCGCTCGGCCCGCTGGATACGCTGCTCGTGGCCGGCGGTCGCGGTATCGTCAGCCAGCGTCAGCGCCCGGTGCTGCTCGCCACACTGCGCGATCAGGCACGCCAGGTTCGCCGGCTGGGCTCGATCTGTACCGGCGCCTTTCTGCTGGCCGACGCCGGCCTGCTGGACGGCCACCAGGCCACCACTCACTGGCGGCACTGCGCCCAGTTGGCCCACGAGCATCCCACGGTTCAAGTGGTACCCGATGCCCTCTACGTCGAGTCGGCCGGGCGCTTCACCAGCGCCGGGGTCACCGCCGGCATCGACCTGGCCCTGTCGCTGCTCGAAGCGGACCACGGCAGTGCCCTGGCCGGCCAGGTCGCCCGCGAGCTGGTACTGTTTTTGCGCCGCCCCGGCGGGCAGTCGCAGTTCAGTGAAGTGTTGCGCAG
>NZ_BAEU01000103.1:0-13730 GCF_000246875.1 Halomonas sp. KM-1 | reverse complement strand
GGTATCGGCGCGGCGCTGATGCAGGCCGCCATCGCCTCGGCCCGCCGCCTGGGCCACGCCCAGGTCGAACTGGCCGCCCAGACTCACGCCCTCGCCTTCTATGAAAACCTCGGCTTCACAGCCTATGGCGAAGTTTTCCTCGACGCCGGCATACCGCACCGCAACATGCGCCTTTCCCTGATCGACTAAACCCCCTCCTCCACATTGGAAAAGGCGAAATTCGACTACAGGATTCAGGCGTAAAGCCATGCTCTTGTAGTCGAACTACAACCCTCCCTGCCCCCAAGTGATGATTGTGAAGCTCAGTCTTCATGCGGCATAGTGATACCAAGGCGAAGTTAAAACGATCGTTCGATAACGTTTGCAATGTGTCGAAAACAGTAAGCGTCTTAACGTTCAGCTGAGTTCGACCAACGCCGTAGAGACAAGCAGGACGTTCTGGTTGACTCTGACATGACTTCGCAGGTGCAGCATAGGCCGGACAGCCCGGTCGAATGCCGCCAACTGACGAGGCAGCGAGCGCCGCCGCATGGCAATCGACGCCGAAGACCCCACCTCAGATCGGAAGGATGGCAACATGTCATACAAAGACGACATCAAGGCACTGGCTCAACTGCGTGAAGCCCAGCAAGGCAAGTGGGCCAGCATCAGCCCCGAGAATGCCGCCCGCATGCGTGCCCAGAACCGCTTCAAGACCGGTCTGGACATTGCCAAGTACACTGCCAAGATCATGCGCGAAGACATGGCCGCCTACGATGCCGACAGCTCCCAGTACACCCAGTCGCTGGGCTGCTGGCACGGTTTCATCGGCCAGCAGAAGCTGATTTCGATCAAGAAGCACTTCGGCACCACCAAGCGTCGCTACCTCTACCTCTCCGGCTGGATGGTCGCCGCCTTGCGCTCCGAGTTCGGCCCGCTGCCCGACCAGTCCATGCACGAGAAGACCTCCGTTTCGAGCCTGATCGAAGAACTCTATACCTTCCTGCGTCAAGCCGATGCCTGGGAACTGAACCACCTGTTCCGCGACCTGGAAGAAGCCCAGAAGGCAGGCGACAAGGCGAAAGCCGAAGAATTGATCGCCAAGATCGACAATCACGAGACCCACGTGGTGCCGATCATTGCCGACATCGATGCCGGTTTTGGTAACGCCGAGGCCACTTACCTGCTGGCCAAGCAGATGATCGAAGCGGGCGCCTGCTGTATTCAGCTCGAGAACCAGGTCTCCGACGAGAAGCAGTGCGGCCACCAGGACGGCAAGGTCACCGTGCCCCACGAAGACTTCCTGGCCAAGATCAATGCCGTGCGCTACGCCTTCCTCGAGCTGGGCGTGGACGACGGCGTGATCGTCGCCCGTACCGACTCTCTGGGCGCCGGCCTGACCCAGAAGATCGCCGTGACCAAGGAGCCGGGCGACCTGGGCGACCAGTACAACAGCTTCCTCGATGGCGACGAAATCACCTCGGCTTCCGACATCGACAACGGCGACGTGGTGATCAAGCAGAACGGCAAGCTGGTCAAGGTCAAGCGTCTGGCTTCCGGCCTCTATCAGTTCAAGCCCGGTACCGGTGAAGACCGCGTGGTGCTCGACTGTATCACCAGCCTGCAGAACGGCGCCGACCTGCTGTGGATCGAGACCGAGAAGCCCCACGTCGGTCAGATTGCCAACATGGTCAACCGCATCCGCCAAGTGGTGCCGGACGCCAAGCTGGTCTACAACAATTCGCCCTCCTTCAACTGGACGCTCAACTTCCGTCAGCAGGTATTCGATGCCTGGGAGAAGGAAGGCAAGGATGTCTCGGCCTACGACCGCGCCAACCTGATGAGCGCCGAGTACGACGACACCGAGCTTGGCAAGCTGGCCGACGAGTGGACCCGCAACTTCCAGCGCGACGCTGCCCGCGAAGCCGGCATCTTCCACCACCTGATCACGCTGCCGACCTACCACACCGCCGCCCTGTCCACCGACAACCTGGCCAAGGGCTACTTCGGCGCCGAGGGCATGCTGGCCTACGTGGCGGGCGTACAGCGCCGCGAGATCCGCGAGGGCATCGCCACGGTCAAGCATCAGGACATGGCCGGCTCCAACATCGGCGACGACCACAAGGAGTTCTTCCACGGCGAGGCGGCACTCAAGGCCGGCGGCAAGGACAACACCATGAACCAGTTTGGCTGAGCATGGCGCTGCGGTAGAACGACTGGAACCCTTGGGAGGCCTCGCGCCTCCCTTTTTTCGTTGCGCCATCCGGCGAGCCGCCTGCACTTGCACAATATTTACCCCTTTTTCTGCTGCTGTGAGCGGCACTTGCAGCATTGGGCTATGGTCAAATGCAACATGAATGGCTAAGCTAGCCAGTTAGCAAACAGTGTTTCTCTAAACAATGGCAAAGACGATCCCCAAAGTGACATCGGCTTGCCCTCAGGAGGTGTACATGAAGCGTCTTCTTCCCGTGCTGGCTCTCGGCATGCTGACCCTGGCCGGCTGTGCCAACACCTCGACCATGGGCGGCGATGTCTACCGCGGCACCCAGGCCGGGACTTCCCAGACCGTGACGTTCGGCAACATCACCGCACTGCGCCAAGTGCAGATTCAGGCCGACAGCCGCGCGGGCGGGATCATCGGCACCGGCGGTGGTGCCGTGGTCGGTGGCCTGCTCGGTCGTCAGGTGGGCGGTGGTTCCGGTCGGCAGCTGGCTACCGCAGCCGGCGTGATCGGTGGCGCCGTGGCGGGTAGCGCCATCGAAGAGTCGACCAACCGTGTTCGCGCCTGGGAAATGGAGATCCGCCGCGACGACGGTCAGAACGTGGTGATCGTGCAGAAAGCCGACCGCCCGTTCCAGGTCGGCCAGCGGGTGCGCATGATCGGCAGCGGCGCCAATGTCACCGTAGCCCCCTACTGACAGCTCGAGACAGCCAGTCCAAGGTTCTTTCTCAACGCCCTTTCTCAACGTAAAACGCAACGAGCCCGCGGCATCGCCGCGGGCTCGTTGCGTTCGATGAGAAATTAGTGGAAGTTGGCCCGGCCCATAGCCCAACACACCAGCTTCCAGGCGATAAAGCCCAGCAGAGCGATCACGATCAGGGTCAGCAGCATGTCGATGGGACGCACCAGCGTGGTGGCCCCCAGTACGGCAAGTGCCACGCTCCACACCCAACGGTTGCCGTCATCGCTCTTGATGACACGTGGCACCACCTTGTTCAAAGCAGCGCTGACGGTCGCCTCCCACAGCTTGATGCTGAAGAACAGAATAAGGGCAAAGGCAATCAGCCAGATCACGATTTCGGTCATGGGCACGGCTCCAATCAAGGTTGATAGAAATGGGACGGAAATTTTGGGTCACGCTAGGGTAGCCGCGAGGCTCATGCCGCGCAACTCGACATAAGAGCGTGAACGGAACTCAGGTCGAGCCGGCCAAAGCTGAAAAAACCGCATCCCCCCTGACAGCTCCGGCCTCGCGCGTTACCATGGTTCCTACATGCACTCACCGAAAGGTTCATCAATGCAGATTGCGCAGAATTCAGTCGTCGCGTTTCACTACACCCTGACCAACGATGCAGGTGAAGTGCTGGACAGCTCGGAAGGTCGTCAGCCGCTGACTTATCTCCACGGCGCCGGCAACATCATTCCCGGCCTGGAGAAGCAGCTGGAAGGGCGTGAAGCTGGCGAAAAACTCAATGTGACCGTCTCCCCCGAGGAGGGTTACGGCGAGGTGCAGCCGCAGCTGGTGCAGGAAGTGCCGCGTGACGCCTTCCAGGGCGTCGAGGCCGTCGAGCCGGGTATGCAGTTCCAGGCCCAGACTCAAGGCGGCCCGCTGATGGTCACCGTCACCAAGGTGGAAGGCGATACCGTCACTGTCGACGGCAATCACCCGCTGGCCGGCCAGAAGCTCAACTTCGACGTCGAGATCGCCAACGTACGTGAAGCCAGCCAGGAAGAGATCGAGCACGGTCATGTGCATGGCGAAGGTGGCGTCGAGCACTGAAGCAGCGCTTCGCGTTCGAACGAACCATCCCAAAGAGGGCAGCCCCGGGCTGCCCTCTTTGTCTTTCTACCCACGCCTGCTCTTGCATTGGCCTGCGCAGCGCGCCCACCGCCACTCTCCAAGTACCACCACTCTGAAAGCACCATCACTCTTCGAGTCGCCGTAAGGTCCGGTAGCCGCCCCACAGCCGCGTGGCGGTGGTGATCAGGCACGCCACGGCAAACAGCGTGGCCAGCAGAGCGAAATGCTGGGGCCATAGACAGAAGAGCACGAAAGCCAGAATGGTTTCCGTTCCCTCGGTCAAGCCATGCAGATAGTAGAACGCCTTGCGCTGAAAGTGCGGCCGCTCGAGCCCGTACCGGGTAGCCATGATGGCAAAGGCCAGAAACGACGTTCCGGTACCGATGAAGGCAAACAGCAGGAAGGCGGCTGCCAGCGCATTGGCCGCTGGATCGGCCAGGGCGAACCCCAGCACCACGGCGGCATAGAAGACGAAGTCGAGGCCGATGTCGAGAAAGCCCCCGGCATCGCTCGTCTTGCCCGTGAGCCGTGCCAGGGCGCCATCCACGCCGTCTCCGATTCGATTGACCAAGATCGCGGCCAGGGCGGCCAGATAGAGCTCCCACGCCAGCATCGGCAGGCTGAGCATGCCGATGCCGAACGACACCAGCGTCACCTGATCGGGGCGGACGCTCATGCGCTGAAGCCCTCTTGCCACGACCTGCAACGGGGGCTGCGCCAACGGCATGGTCCAGCGGTCAAGCACCCTTGCTCCTCCTCTCAGACGACGTTGGCGATGACGACTCGGCCACCGCACTCCGGCCTTCCCCTCGCCGCCAGGCGAAGTAGCGCGCCAACCAGTGCAGCAGCCGCTCGGGCTTGTGCGCATTCTTCCATATGCCGGCCGTGGCCTTGGCCGCCTCGGACCAGGTGGGATACGGATGAACCGTGCCCAGCAGCTTGTTCAGCCCGATACCGTGGGTCATCGCCAGGGTGAACTCGGCCAGTAGCTCGCCGGCCCCCTGCCCCACCACGCTGGCACCGAGAATGCGATCCCGGCCCGGCACCGTCAGCACCTTGACGAATCCTTCGGTACGCCCCTCGGTAATGGCCCGGTCCAGCTCGGCGAGGGAATAGCGCGTGACTTCGAACTCGACGCCCTGGCGGCGCGCCTCGCGCTCGCTGAGGCCAACCCGGGCTACCTCGGGTTCGGTGTAGGTCACCGCCGGCAGCGCCCGGTAGCTGACCCGGAAACGCTTGAGCTCACCGAACAGCGCATTCACTGTAGCGTGCCAGGCCTGGTGGGCACTGGCATGGGTCAGTTGGAACGGCCCGGCCACGTCACCGCAGGCCCATACGTTGGGCAGCACCGACTGCAGGGTCTCGTCCACCGCCAGGGTGCCATCGGAACGGGTCTCCACCCCCAGCGCCTCGAGCCCGAGGCCGCTCACGTTGGCCTGGCGCCCCACCGCCACCAACAGGCGATCGAACGGCAGCCGGTGCACCTCGACCACTCCCGAGGCGAGACGACGCTCCACCTCCAGCACATGAGCGCCATCGGCTTCCGTTCCCGGTTCGACACGCAGCGCCCGGGTGTCGAGCCATAGCTCGATACCCTCGCTCACGAGGCGCTGGCGCAGCAGGTCGGCGGCATCGATATCCTCCCGCGGCAGCAGTTGGGACCCCATCTCGACCAGGCTCACCCGGCTGCCCAGGCGGGCGAAGCTCTGTCCCAGCTCACAGCCGATGGGGCCCCCGCCCAGCACCACCAAACGCTCGGGAAGGGTCTCGAGCTGCCACAGATTGTCCGAGGTCAGCACCTCGATGGCCTCGAGACCGGGCAGCGGCGGCACCCTGGGTCTCGCCCCGCTGGCCACGATCACGTGTCGGGTGGTCAGCACGCGCTCGCCATCGACTCCGCTGACCCGCACGCGCCAGGGGTCGTCGAGCCTCGCCTCCCCCGCCAGCACCTCGACCCCGAGGCCCTCGTAGCGCTCGCGGCTGTCATGGGGCTCCACGTCACGTATGGCACGCCGCACGTGCGCCATCACGGCGCCGAAGTCGACACGAGGTTCGCCAGCCTGGATACCGTAGCGGCCGGCCTCACGCACCTCCACCGCAACCCGTGCCGCACGTATCAGCGCCTTGGACGGCACGCAGCCGGTATTCAGGCAATCGCCTCCCAGGCGGTCGCGCTCCACCAGCGCCACCCTGGCCTTCACCGCCGCCGCGATATAGCTCGCCACAAGCCCCGCAGAGCCGCCGCCGATCACCACGATATCGTAGTCGAAGCGTGTCGGGCGCGAATGGCGTAGCGCCAGCCGACGACGTTTGACGATGGCCACTAGGCCCCGCGCCAGCCAGGGGAACAGGCCGATCAGCACGAACGAGCCGATCAGGCCGGGCGAGAGGATGTCGGAGAGCGACTGCAGATTGCCAAGCTCGCGCCCGGCATTCACGAACACGGCCGTACCCGGCAGCATGCCCAGTTGGCTGACCCAGTAGAAGGTCCACAGTCGCATGCGGGTGAGCCCCACCACCAGGTTGATGACGAAGAAGGGAAACAGCGGAATCAGGCGCAGGGTGAAGAGGTAGAAGGCGCCCTCACGCCGAATGCCCGCATTGATGCGCTCGAGCTGCGGAGCAAAGCGCCTCTCCAACGGCGCCCGGGCCAGGGTACGGGCGATCAGCGCCGCCAGCGTGGCGCCCAGGGTGCTGGCGAAGGAGATGATCAGCAGCCCCCAACCGAACCCGAACAGCGCCCCGCCTAACACCGTCAGCAGCGTTGCCCCGGGCAGCGACAGCGCGGCCATGAGCACGTAAAGTATGAAGAAGCCACCCACGACCATGATCGGCTCTTCGGCCAGCCAAGCCTGGAAACGGGCCTGCTCGGCTTGCAGGTTGGCCAGGGTCAGCAGTTCGTTGGCACCGCTCAGGAAGAAAAGCGCCACGAGGGAGAGAAGTACGAACAAGAGTGCTAGACGGCGACGCGTCACAGGGTGGCTCCCGAGGCAGTGTCTTTAAACAAGGTTATCCGGAACCTCGGTCGCTTGACAGCTTCCAACCTTACACAACGATACGAACCACAAGAGGCGAACCGTCATGATCGGGATACGAAGCCTGGCCCTGGCTGGCGTGGTGCTGTTGGCGCTGCCCTGGGCAAAGGGCATGGCCAGCAGTGAGACCGCCACCGCCGTATTCGGCGGCGGCTGCTTCTGGTGCGTCGAGGAGGCCTTCGACAAGGTAGAGGGCGTGACCGCCACGACTTCCGGCTTCAGCGGCGGGCACGTCGAGAACCCCAGCTACCAGCAGGTGGTGGCCGGCAACACTGGCCATGCCGAGGTGGTCCTGGTGGAGTACGACCCCGAGGCGGTCGACTACGCCACGCTGCTGCACGTGTTCTGGCGCAACATCGATCCATTTGCCGTCGACCGTCAGTTCTGCGACGTGGGCGAGGCCTATCGCAGCGCGATCTTCTACGCCAACGAGTCGGAGCGCGAGCTGGCCGAGGCCACCCGCGACGAACTCGCCGTGCGCTTCGAGCGTGACATCGCCACCGAGATCTCCCCCTTCGAGGTCTTCTACCCTGCCGAGGAGTATCACCAGGACTACTATCGCAAGAATCCGGTGCGCTACAACTACTACAAGGCGGCCTGCGGGCGCGAACGCCGCCTGGAGCAGGTATGGGGCGACGAGGCCGGCGGCCTAGCGCAGCGCTGACAGGCGCTCGAAGCCTCGCTCGCCGCGCCATAGCCACAGCGCGATGGCGAACGTCAGGCTGAGCAGCAGCCAGGAGCCGATCGCCACGCCGAACCAGCCGCCACGCTGCCAGAACGGCTCCAGCCACAGGCTGCCGAGGCTCGCTCCTAGATAGTAGAACACCAGATAGAGCGCCGAGGCGCTGCCCCTTGCCCGCTCCGCCTGACGACTGACCCAGCTCGACGCCATGGAGTGAGCGAGAAAGAAACCCACCGCGTTGACGGTCAGGCCGGCGATGATCCAGGGCAGCGAATCGGCCAGGGTAATGAGGGTCCCGGCCATCAGGATGAGAATGCCCAGCGCCATGCAGGCCGGCTGGCTGAAGTGGCGTGTCAGGCGGCCGGAGAGCGCCGAGCTGAAGGTTCCGCCCAGGTAGGTCAGGAAGATCATCCCCAGCCAGCGGGCGCTGAGCCCGAACGGCTCATCGGCCAGGCGGAAGGTGATGTAGCTGTACTGGTTGATGAAGATGAGAAAGTTGATGCCACCCAGCAGATAGGCCGCCAGCAGCAGCGGATGACGCAAATGCCCACCCAGATCGGCCAGGGCGCCACGCAGCTCGAAGCGCCGCGGCTTGAACTGGCGCGGCGCCGGCAGCAGCTTCCAGAACAGGGCCACCCCCACCAGGGTCACCAGCCCCACCGCCAGAAAACCGGCACTGGCACCGCCGAACTCGCCGATGCCACCGCCGATCAGCCGCCCACCGATGCCCCCCAGGGTGTTGGCACCGATGTAGAGCCCCACGGCCGCCATCAGCGCCGGCCGATCGAATTCATCGCCCATCCAGGCAATGGCCACCGCCGGCAGCCCACCGAGCACGAAGCCCTGAACCAGGCGCAGCGCCAGCAGGGTTTCGAAGTTGGGCGCGAAGGCCAGGCCCAGCGAACAGAGCCCGGTCAGCAGCAGCGTCACCCGCATGATGCCACCGCGGCCAATGGCATCGGACAGAGGGCCGAACACCAGCAGCGCCCCCGCCAGGGCCAGCGTGGCAACCGACATGATCAGGCTCACGGCCAGGGTCGAGACGCCGTAGGTCTGGCGCAGATCCGGCAGCAACGGCTGCGGCGCATAGAGATTGAAGAACACCAGAATGGAGCCGAGACAGAGCGCCAGTGTGGCACGCCACCAAGCGGGGGAACGCGCGGATATCATGCCGGTTTCCTGAGTGGGAAAGCTTGGCGCTTATGATCCGCCATGGCTTATGATAAGCCAAACAGAATAAAAAGATCGTAGCCATCTATTATTCTTATCACCGTTCTCACGCTCGCTCTTATCAGGAAGTGCCATGGCCCTGCCCTTCGATCTACGCGCCCTGCGGGTCTTCGTCACCGTCGCCGACCGCGCCGGTTTCAGCGCTGCCGCCCGCGAGCTTCACGTGGCACAGTCCGCCATCAGCCAGACGATCGCCAATCTCGAACGCCAGTTGGAGCTGATCCTGTTCCACCGTCACGAGCGTCGTATCGCCCTGACACCGGAAGGAGAGGAGCTGTACGCCCATGCCCGCGAGCTGCTCGAGCGCGCCGAGAGCACCCACTTGGCCATGCGCGAGCTGCACGGTCTGGTCAAGGGCGAGGTACGTATCGGCATCCCTTCGATGCTCGGCTCCTACTACTTCCCGCCGCTGCTGATGGGTTTCAAGGCACAGCATCCCGGTATTCGGCTCACCGTGGTGGAAGCCGGCGCACGCCGGCTGCAGCGCATGATTGCCGCGGGCGAGCTGGACTTGGGCGTCGTGGTCGACGACGAGCAGAGCCGGCCCATGGAGCGGCGGCATCTGACGCGTGAAGAGATGGTGGTCTGCGTGCCGCGCACCCACGCCTTTGCCAGGCGCCGCAGCGTGACGGCGGAAGAGTTCTTTCAGGAGCCGCTGGTGCTGTTCCAGGACGGCTACTTTCATCGCGAGTTCGTCGAGGCCCTGTCGCGCCAGACAGGGCTCACGGCTAACGTGGCCTTCCAGTCGAACCTGATACCTCTGACCAAGGCCATCGTGCGTCAGGGCTTCGGCATCACCACCTTCCTGCGCCGGGTGGTGGATGAGCCCGGACTCGCGGCGGTCTCCTTCGCCAACCCGGCCTGGCTCGACCTGTCACTGGCCTGGGCGCAGGACGCCTATCTGTCGCGGGCGGAGAGCGCCTTCGTACAGTACGTCATCGCTCACCGCGACGCCTTGTAAGAGTGAAGCGCCAGCGCTCGGCCATGCTGCGTTAAAAATCGGCGCGAAGTTGTCATTTACCCCAGTAAACTCCGCCTTCTTGCCGATTTTTGCCTTGCCTGGCCATCGCACTGACGCTTCTTGAGGGGTAGGCAGAGATGCTTCTCAGCCTTCGCCCGGTTCGGTGACGCGCTGTGCCAGCGTGGTCGGTTCCAGGGTCCGGCGTGCCTGCCAGTAATAGCGCTGCCAGTAGCTGTTGCCCAGCTGCGAGAGCTTCACGCCCCGGGACGTGGAGGCGTGTAGGAAGTAGCCGTCGCCGACGTAGATGCCCACGTGGTCGTAGCGGCCCGGAGGACGGAAGAAGACCAGGTCGCCGACCTGCAGCTCATCGCGGGAGATCTCGGTGCCCTGCCGCACCTGCTCGCCGGTAGAGCGCGGCAACTGCAGGCGGAAGGTTTCGCTGAAGATCGTCTGCACCAACGCCGAGCAGTCGATCCCGTTGCGACCGGTACCGCCGATCCGGTAAGGGGTCCCGGCCCAGCGCTCGTGCTGCGCCAGCAGCGCTTCGCGGATCAGCTCGGGCGGCGGGTTGTGCAGGCTGCTGACCCGGAGGATGGGATTGTCCACCGGAGACATCATCGGATTGAAGGAGGACGACATGCCGGGCAACTGTCGTGCAAAGTAGTCGTCGGGCGCCTCCAACGACGTTTTCGATGGGCCAGCACATCCGGACAACAACGCCAACAATACACCGAGTAGAGCGATACGACTCGATCCCGTGGCTACCATCTTGCGAGGTCCTCGTTTCCCTGAGCCGCACGCATGCCCGGGTCGAGCAAGAAGCTCTACCTGACTGCCCGAGAGGATCGCTGTGGTAGTGGTGCTTGGCGACGTGTCGCCCGTACCACTGCCAAAGCGGCCTTGCGCTGGCTCGCGATTTGGCCGTTTCCAAGCTCCCTCAGCGGGGAGCCGGTTCAATAAACTTGCTGACTATAAACCACACTTCCTGACCAGAGCGAGCCCTAATGTAGCGTTTTGACATCGCCCGGTAACGTGTCGATATGCATAGGCGCCCAATGGCGCGGTCTCGCCCCGGGAAAGTCCAGGCTCGCCCAGGGACCGGTCAGCGGCGGCGCCCCCGAAAGCCATGCCACCAGGGCCTGGCGGAAGCTGCCCAGAAAGGCATCCCGCTCGGGGGTCTCCCCCATGAAGAACGAGAAACCGGCGTAGAGCCCGCTGGCATAGGCCGTCCAGCTACCGTAGTGTACCGCGGCCAGCCCATGGGCCCGATCCAGCACCTGGCTGAAGGCGTCGTCGTCGAGCCAGCCCAGCTGTCTTCCGGCAATGGCCAGATCCACCGCCTGGGCCACATCCCAGGCGGTCATGTCCAGCTCATTGCAGCCATCGGTATTGTCGCGTACCCGCTGCAGACGCAACAGGTGGTTGCGATCCTCTTCGCTGCAGTCGCCGCTCTCCAGCATGGCGATCTCCGACGCCAACCGCTGGGTATTCAGGGTATAAGGGGCGTAGTTGATCTGATACTCCTGCCGATCGCCCGCCTCGAGCAGGAAATCCAGAAATTCGGCAAGCTCGCGGCGCCCATGCAGGCCGTAATGGCTATCGATCCACTCCCGAATCGACACCGCCTCGCGTTCGCTTTCCACATGCGGTTCACTCCAGGCGGCATTGTTGAGCGGCCCTACCAGTGCCATGGACGTGAAGCGCGACAGCGTGGGGCGAGGCCCCGGCTCCTGCCACTGGGATGAGTGCCAGTCGAGCCAGTGGAAGGGGCTGCCCGGATCCTCCAGGTGCCAGCGGATCTCATGCACCAGCGGCGGATGCTCTCCTTCAGGCAGCAGCGCCTCCCACTGAGCCCAGGCCTCCAGCAAGCGCCGGGCATCGGGATAGAAGCGGCACAGAGTACCGCGCAGCGCCTCGGCCAGCGTCTCCAGCGCCTGGGAATCGAATGCCTCGCTGTCCATGGCCATCTGCAGATAGAAGGCATACTTCTCGGCCATGTGAATGGTCGCCGCATGGCGACTGCCCTGCCTCATCGCTTCGAGCATGGCCCTGTCGGCGGAATTGGGCCGACCGAACGGCGTCTCGGTGTCGGGCAAAATACCGTGGGCGGCATCGGCGGCCAGTTGATTGAGGTGATGTGCCTGTGCCGGCAGCCAGTAACGAGTGAGCGCTTGCACACCCTCGTCGGGGTGCAGGCCGAGGGTCTCTTCGAGATAGCGCAGCGCATCGCCGCGCCGCTCGGCGGCTACCGCCGCGGCGACGCCTTGGCGCATGCCGAACTCGGGCTCGCGTACCGCGGCCAGTGCCAGCACCCAATGCCTGGGTGAGCGCCGCCAGGCCATTATCGCTGCACGCGATGTCTCTCGCTCCGCTTCGCTCATCAACTGTTGCAACGGCATACGCCAGGGGCTGACCGGCGAGTTGAACAGCAACCCCCAATCGCGCTGCATGTCACCCAACCGGTCGCGCCCTTCGAACAGACTGCAGCCGCGCTGGTAGGCCCGCGCCAGTGCCGACCAGTCGCTGTAGCGGCGCAGCACCAGATCGGCGGCATGCGCGGCCAGCTCCTGGGCCTCGGCGACGCTCAGCCAGCCGGCACAGGCGCCGGCCCAGGCCAGATCGACCATGCGCAGCCAGTCCCAGGCGGCCCACTCGAGCGGCTCACCGTGCTCGATGAAACCCAGCAACACCTTGCCATAGTCACGCTCGCCAGGTGCAAGACCGGCAAGCCACTCCTGGCGTTCGGCACTCGAGGCCGTCAGCAGGCGAGCGGCATCGAGATCCCAGCCCTGCCGGTGCCCGTATCCCGCCAGCCACAGCAGGGTCTGGATCGTCCCTTCGCGACCCTCGAGCTGCCAGTAACGCTCCATCCATTCCGCCACGCCGGGCCAGTCGATGGCGGCGGGTGGAGCCTCCAGCACCGGAGAGAAGGCCGCCCGCAGACGCCAGATGCCGGCATGTTCCTCGTCGGCCCAGAGTGAAGGGCGCGGCTCCTTGCGCCGTTTGGCCACCCACGCGGTCAAGGCGTCCCAGGTGATGCCATCGCCGTCGCGCTCGAGTGCCGCCAGCGCTTCACAGGCTTCCCAGAAATCGTCGTCACCGCGCACCCAGCCCTCGGCGCTCTTGGCGTGGCGCAGCGCCTCGAGCCATTCCGCGAGGCTGTCGTAGCGGCTGGCGATCTCCTCGGTCACCCGCATCAACCAGCCGCGCAGGCGTGGCTCGGTCAGCCACTTGGCCGACCCCGCCAGGGCGAGCAGCTCCAGTGCAGCCAGCAGCCGGGCCGGGTCGGCCGTATCGGTGCCGAAGGCTTCGATGAGCCGCCAGCCCAGCTCGCCGCGATCGGCCACGCCCAGTGCCTGCAGCCTGGCGCTGGCCGCTTGGGCATCGATCATGTTGGGTTCGGGCTCGAAGGCCCAGTCGCACAGGACCAACTGCTGAGCCCACCAGGCGAAAAGGGGATCGACCAAGTCTCACCTCGACGTTCAACCAGCATAAGAAGGAGCGGCGTCGCCTCTCCCGGGAAACCGGCGCCTAGTGTAGCGGAAAGCGCCGCGCGCGCCGATGACCTTGGCGCGGAAAAAAGCTCATGACGCAAGCTTCCAGGTCTTGGCGATGCGTTTTAAATAATGCACACTCAGCAGACAAGATAATCAACACTGGAGCTCCCATGTCCCTCCCTGCCGACATCTTCAGCGACAAGGCCTTCATCGGCGGCCAGTGGCGCGACGCCGAGCGGCGATTCGACGTGACCAACCCCGCCAACGGCGAAACGCTTGCCAGTGTGCCCGACCTGAGCGCAGACGACGCGCGCGACGCCGTGG
>NZ_BAEU01000104.1:0-6555 GCF_000246875.1 Halomonas sp. KM-1 | reverse complement strand
ATATCGCGAGAGATTGCGCTCACGCAGGGTGCGGGCACGCTCCACGTCGCGCCCCAGCCGGCTCAAGCTGGCGTTCAGCTCACGCACCCGCGCCTCGGCCGCGGCGAACGCCGGCGCCATGGCCGGGTTGTGCAGCGTGGCCAGCGGCTCCCCCTGCTCGACCCGCTGCCCCCGCACCACGTGGCGCTCGCGCAGTACGCCGCCATGCAGAAAGGCCGGGGCCGCACGCTCACTGGCTCGCACCACGCCGGGAAAGCGGTATCTCACCTCGTCCGGCACCAGTTGCACCGCTTCACTGCGTACGCTGGGCAGCGGCTCCTCGATACGCTCGACCTGCGCCGGTGCCGCGTCGCAGCCCGCCAGCAGAACTGCCGTCAGCATCAGCGAAGCCGCAAGGCTTGTACGCACCACCCTCCCCATCGCTCTTCCCTCCATCGAACGGTATTGCCTTCACACCGGGTCGTCATCGAACCGGGTTGCCATCGAGCGGTGATCGGCCCACCCATGAACTGGCCGACCGGTCAGTTATTCACGCAAAAAAACGCTCACTCTCGTGGCGTTACGCCTTCCATGAAAATCTTCAGGAAATCTTCCAGGAACGCCTCATCGGAGCCCATTCCCGGCCAGTGCTGGTGATGGCACTTGGCCTCGAACCACTGGGTACAGGTCATCACGAAGACGGCGATGACATGCGTGGGATTGATGTCGGCCCGCAGCAGGCCGCGCAGTTGGGCCTGACGCACCCACTCGGCCCCTGCCCCGACGAGCTGGCTGTCGAGCTCGCTGCAGTGGTTGTCCCCTTCCAGATGGGTCCAGGCGAACAGACGCACCACGCCGGGGTTTTCGCGCAGAAAATGGAAGTAGGCTTCCACCGAGCGGCGCAGCAGCGCGGCATCCGGCTCGCCGGCCTCCTCCAGCATCGCCATCTGGGCGGTGAAGTAGCGCTCGAAGGCGCGATCCTTGACCGCCTCCCACAGCTGCTCCTTGCTGCCGAAGTGGTGGTGGATCAGGCTCTTGGTCACCTCGGCTGCACGCGCCAGCTCGCTCAACTTGACGGCGGAAAAGCCCTGCTCGACGAACAAAGCTTCCGCCGCCTCGAGGATGCGGGCGCGGGTCAGTTCGGGATCGCGGATCTGAGTTCTTCGATTCATGCGCCGAAGATAACGCTAACTGGCCGGCCGGTCAATTAGCTGGAAATGCACCGACACGTAAAAGCGTCATCCGTGCGCCAGGATGAAGACACTACAATATGTAGGGTATAATCCCCGCCCATTTGCGACCCACTCAACCCGAGAGCGCCCATGACCGCCACCTCAGGCAAGGTGATCGTCGGCATGTCCGGCGGCGTCGACTCCTCCGTTTCCGCCCTGCTGCTGCTGGAGCAGGGTTATCAGGTCGAAGGCCTGTTTATGAAGAACTGGGACGAGGACGACGGCACCGAGTACTGTACCGCCAAGGCCGACCTGGCGGACGCCCAGGCCGTGTGCGAAAAGCTCGGCATCAAGCTGCATACGGCCAACTTTGCCGCCGAGTACTGGGACAACGTCTTCGAGCACTTCCTGGCCGAATACAAGGCCGGACGCACGCCGAACCCGGACATCCTGTGCAACCGCGAGATCAAGTTCAAGGTGTTCCTCGAGTACGCCGAGATGCTCGGCGCCGAGAAGATCGCCACCGGCCACTATGTTCGTGGCGGTGTGCGCCGCGGTCGGCCGCGGCTGCTCAAGGGCATCGACCCCAACAAGGACCAAAGCTACTTCCTGCACGCCGTGCCGGAGGCCGCCATCGCCCGCACGCTGTTCCCGGTGGGCGAACTGGAGAAGCCCGAGGTACGCGCCATTGCCGAGCGCCACGGCCTGGCCACCGCACGCAAGAAGGATTCCACCGGTATCTGCTTCATCGGCGAGCGGCGTTTCCGCGACTTCCTGCAGCAGTACCTGCCGGCCCAGCCGGGCGTGATCGAGACGCCCGAGGGCGAAGTCATCGGCGAGCACATGGGGCTGATGTACTACACCCTGGGCCAGCGCCAGGGGCTCGGCATCGGCGGGCTGGCCAACCACCCCGAGGCGCCCTGGTACGTGGCAGGCAAGGATCTCGAACGCAACGTGCTGGTCGCGGTGCAGGGCAAGCACCATCCGCTGCTGTATACCGATTCGCTGGCCACCGAGGCGATGGACTGGGTAGCCGGCGAGCCCCCCGCCGCCGAGGGCCGCCTTACCGCCAAGACCCGCTACCGCCAGAGCGACGTGCCGTGCCACATGCGCACGCTCCCGGATGGCGGCGTCGAGGTGCGCTTCATCGATCCCCAGCGTGCCGTCACGCCCGGTCAGTCGCTGGTGCTCTACGACGGCGACATCTGTCTGGGCGGCGGCGTGATTCGCGACATCTGGAATGCCGAGGAGACCGGCGCATGAACACCACTCCCATTCATCGCGCTCCCGACACCCCCGCCGCGCGCCAGGCGCTGGCACTGGCCGGCGTGTTCCAGGCCGCCAGTCTGGTCGACGAGCTGGCCCGCACCGGACAGGTCGAGCCGCGCCCCTGGGAAACCCTGATTCGCGCTACGCTGGACACCGACCCGGAAAGCTTCGAGGCGATCTACGGCGGTCACCCCAACAACCTGCGCCGCGGGCTCGAGGTGCTCGAAGCCGTGGTCGGGCGCCGTCAGGCCAATCCGGTGGTGCTGCGCTACGGCTTCTCGCTACTGCTGCTGATGAGCAAGCTGCGCAGCGACAACGCCATGATGAGCACCCTCGGCCAGCACCTCAGCCGTATCCAGGGCCAGGCCGAGCACTTCGGCGCCACCCACGAGAACGTCGTCGCCAGCCTCGGTGAGGCCTATCAGGAGACGCTCTCGACCCTGAAGACCCGCATCGTGGTACAGGGCGACCCCTCGATGCTGCAAAGCCGCATGATGCCCGAACGGGTACGCGCCATTTTGCTCGCCGGCATCCGCTTCGCCCTGCTCTGGCACCAGCAGGGCGGCCGCCGCTGGAGGCTCGTACTCCAGCGCGGCGCCCTCAAGAACGCCCTGGACCAGCTGAGCTGACCCCTTTTCCTACACGTACCGGACCATGACCATGCAAGCCGCTTCCCTGCCCCTCACCGCTCTTACCGCCCTCTCTCCCGTCGACGGCCGCTACGGCAACAAGGCCGAGAGCCTGCGTGAACACTTCAGCGAGTTCGGCCTGATCCGCGCCCGCGTGATCGTCGAGATTCGTTGGCTGCAGCGCCTCGCCGAGCAGGGCGGTATCGTCGAGGTACCGCCGCTCTCAGCCGAGGCCACCGCCTTTCTCGAAGCCATGATTCGCGACTTCTCGCTGGCCGACGCCGAGCGCATCAAGGAGATCGAGCGCACCACCAACCACGACGTCAAGGCGGTGGAGTACTTCATCAAGGAGAAGATCGTCGAGCAGCCGGAGCTGCACGCCATCACCGAGTTCGTGCACTTCGCCTGCACCAGCGAGGACATCAACAATCTCTCCTACGGCGTGATGCTTGCCGACGGCCTGAAGACACTGCTGCCGGTGATGCAACGGGTCGCCGACGAGATCGCCAAGCTGGCCCATGCGCACGCCGCCCTGCCGATGCTCTCGCGCACCCATGGCCAGACGGCCAGCCCCACCACCCTGGGCAAGGAGATGGCCAACGTCGCCTATCGCCTGCGTCGCCAGCTCGCCCAGATCGAGAACGTCGAGATCCTCGGCAAGATCAACGGTGCGGTGGGCAACTACAACGCTCACCTGGCCACCTATCCGGACGTGGACTGGGAGGCCAACGCGCGCACTTTCGTCGAGGGCCTGGGGCTGACCTTCAACCCCTACACCACCCAGATCGAACCCCACGACTACATCGCCGAGCTGTTCGACGCCGTGTGCCGCTTCAACACCGTGCTGATCGACTTCGACCGCGACGTGTGGGGCTACATTTCATTGGGCTACTTCAAGCAGAAGACCGTCGAGGGCGAGATCGGCTCCTCGACCATGCCGCACAAGGTCAACCCCATCGACTTCGAGAACTCCGAGGGCAACCTGGGCCTGGCCAATGCGGTGCTCGGCCATCTGGCGCAGAAGCTGCCCATCTCCCGTTGGCAGCGCGACCTCACCGACTCCACCGTGCTGCGAAACCTGGGCGTCGGCCTGGCTTACGGCCTGATCGCCTATGAAGCGGCGCTCAAGGGCATCGGCAAGCTCGAGGCCAACCCGGCGCGCCTGGCCGAGGATCTCGACGCCAGTTGGGAGGTGCTCGCCGAGCCGATCCAGACGGTGATGCGTCGCTACGGCATCGAGAAGCCCTACGAAAAGCTCAAGGAGCTGACCCGCGGCAAGCGCATCGACCAGGCCGGCTTTGCCGCCTTCATCGACACGCTGGAACTGCCGGCCGAGGTGAAGACCGAGCTCAAGGCGCTGACGCCAGCCAGCTACATCGGCAACGCCGAGGCCCAGGCCCGCCGGCTGTGAGCCGGCCGGCAACGCACCAGGAGGCGCCATGGTCAAGCTGACCAAGATCTACACCCGTACCGGCGACAAGGGCGACACCGGCCTCGGCGACGGCACCCGCGTGGCCAAGCACGACCTGCGCGTGGAAGCCTTCGGCACGGTGGATGAGACCAACGCCACCCTCGGCCTGGCCCAGCTCCACGCCGAAGGCGAGCTCGCCGAGGTGCTGAGCCGGGTGCAGAACGACCTGTTCGACGTCGGCGCCGATCTGTGCACGCCGGAGCAGGAGAATCCGCCGTACCCGCCGTTGCGGGTCACGGCTGGCCAGGTCGAGTATCTGGAAGCGCGCATCGACGCCTACAACGCCGAGCTCGCCACCCTGCGCTCGTTCATCCTGCCGGGCGGTACGCCGCTTGCCGCCCACCTGCACCTGGCCCGCACCGTGACCCGCCGCGCCGAGCGTGCGGTCACGGCGCTGATGACGGAGCAGCCGGTCAATCCCGAGGTGCTGCGCTACCTCAACCGCCTCTCCGATCTGCTGTTCGTCCTCGCGCGGCGGGCCAACGGCAACGGCGAGCGCGATGTGCTGTGGGTGCCCGGCGCCAACCGCTGAGCCTCACACAACGCAATACGCTACCATGACGTTTTTATACCGCAGGGCCCCCACGCCCTGCGGCTCTTCGTGCCATCTGCCGGATAGCGAGACACCATGCCAAGCGACGCCCCTCTCAGCCTGCTGGGCGGCCTCACCGCCGCCGAGTTCCTGCGCGATTACTGGCAGCGCAAGCCGCTGCTGATCCGCGGTGCCTTTGTCGACTTCGAAAGCCCCCTGGACCCCGACGAACTGGCCGGGCTCGCCTGCGAAGAGGGCGTCGAGGCCCGGCTGGTGGAAGAGGATGGTCCCGACGGCCCATGGCAGGTCAGCCACGGTCCCTTCGAGGAGGCCGTGTTCGGCGAGCTTCCCGAGCGCAACTGGACCCTTCTGGTGCAAGCGGTGGATCACTACGTGCCTGAAGTGGCCGAACTGCTCGAGCACTTCGACTTCCTGCCGCGCTGGCGACTCGACGACATCATGATCAGCTACGCCCCGCCGGGCGGCAGCGTCGGTCCCCACGTCGACCAGTATGATGTATTTCTGCTCCAGGGCCTGGGTCGGCGACGCTGGCAGCTGGGCGGCAGGGTGCCCGACGACGCGCCGATCATCTCCGGCATCGACCTGCGCATTCTCGAGAGCTTCACGGTGGAACCGGGCGACGACTGGGTGCTGGAGCCCGGCGACATGCTCTATCTGCCGCCGGGCTGGGCGCACCACGGCGTCAGCCAGTCCGACGACTGCATGACCTACTCGGTAGGCTTTCGCGCGCCCTCGGCGGACGAGGCGGTCACCTCCTTCGCCGACTTCATCGGCGAAGGGCTGCCGCCCTCGCTGCGCTACGCCGATGCCGGCATGACCCCACCCTCCGACCCGGCGGAGCTCGACGATGCCGCACTCGAGCGCATGCGCCGGCTGATCCTCGCCACCCTGGACGATCCGCGCCAGCTAGCCCAATGGTTCGGCCGGGTAATGACCCAGCCCAAGTACGTCGACCAACTGGTACCCAGCGACACCCCGACGGACGTCGATGAACTTGTCGCTCTACTACAGGAAGGCGAGGAGCTGCTACGAAGTCCCGGCTCACGCTTCGCCTGGCGCGCCCTGGATGACGACACCGCCACCCTGTTCGCCGACGGCGACGGCATCGCCTGTGCGCTGCCGCTGGCACGCGCCGTGGCCAGCGACGAGCCCCTGAATGCGGAACTGCTGGCCCATGAGGGCGCCGCCGAGCTACTCGCCGCCCTGTACGATGCCGGCAGCCTGACCTGGGCCGAGGAAGAGTGAAAGCAAGCGGAAAGTGAAAGCAAGCGGAAAAGGAGTGCTAACGTGAAGGAGCGGATCGAGATTCGCGAAGGCAGTTGGGTCGAGCTTGGCGATGTCGCCGGCGAAATCCGTCGTATCGTATTCATCGAGGAGCAGCAGGTGCCCCGCGAAGAGGAGTGGGACGGGCGCGACGACGAGTGCCGCCACTTCCTCGCGCTGCACGACGCCTCGCCGTTGGGCACCGCCCGGCTGCTGCCC